>NZ_JAXION010000072.1:0-22311 GCF_049311045.1 Rhodococcus sp. 7Tela_A2
TCCATCCCTGGAACAGGTACTGCATGGTGACGGTCATTTCGCCGTATGCGCCGCCGATGAGTTCTTGGAGTTTGCGGGCGTAGACGGGGTCGGGCTTCTCGGGTTTGACGTCGAACTGGAGGTGATCTGTGTGACGGAACAAGGGTTTCACCTTTCAGGAGGTCGGCGCACAGTGCGTGCAGTAGCGGTGTCGTACCACCGCACAACGCGCCCAAACTCCTGGAGCGGATCTGTCCCTTTCGGTTCGTCCGGTGCCCGTCCCCGGCGGCGCCCGTGCCACACCGGTCGTGACCGTCACCGTGCAGAACGATCCGGAGCGCCCCGCGTGTTGCGGACGCGCTCCGGATACGGAGGCACTCATCAGCCGTGACGGATCTCGAATACTCGTGGCGGAGGTGCGATTTCGTGCCGAGCGGGACCATGGACAGTCCCCCGTCCGATGATCGCGCCGGGCGCGATCATCAGGTGCGCCACGATGATGCACGCTCCGATGAGCAGCGACGAGATCAGCCCCACCGAGTACGAACCGGTGAGTGCGGCAGCGACGAAGCCGATGGTGAGCATGCCGGAAAGAACAAGTATGGCGAGCATCCTCCGCTGCGACGACAGCGCGTTCTCGGATGCCTTTCGACGGTGTGCAGCCATCACGATCTCTCCGTTCCCTCCCTGGAGAACAGTTGCCGGACGCCCCCACGTCCGCACCCCTGCCGACCGATGCCCTTCTCGGTACGACGGTGTGCACCTCCGCTGTCAACGGATTCGGCGTTCTGCTTCCCTTCCGCTCGAAGAGAGCGGGTTTGGTAACGGAAATACTATCAACTGTGACATACGTCTCGCAATCGATTAGTGGCTCGTCACCGGCCTGTATCTGTCGACGATCACCGCCGGTGCGCGTAGGCCCGGATGATGCCGTCGCCGACCGATTGCATGATCTGCACCATCACGATCAGCACGACCACGGCAACCAGAAGCACCGGCGTGTTGAACCGCTGGTAGCCGTACACGATCGCGAAGTCGCCGAGTCCGCCACCGCCGATGACACCGGCCATGGCGGAGTACCCGACGAGAAGGACCAGGGTGAGCGTCGCGCCGGCCACGAGAGGCGAGACGGCTTCGGGCAGGAGAACCTTCCGCACGATCTGCCCGGTCGACGCTCCCATCGCCTGGGCTGCTTCGACCCGGCCGCGCGGCACCTCCCGCAGCGCGGATTCGACAATCCGCGCGAAGAACGGGATGGCCCCGATGGTGAGCGGGACGATCGCCGCCGTCGGGCCGATCGCTGTACCGACGATCGCCCGGGTGACTCCGATCAGCGCGATGAGCAGGATCAGGAACGGCAACGACCGGAACAGGTTCACGATCACACCGAGCACCGTGTTGAGCGTCCGCCGCGGCAGGAGGCCCGACGGGGAGGTGACCTGCAGGACGATGCCCACCAGCACTCCCCCGATCACCGTGAGCACGAACGACACCGTGACCATGTACAGCGTTTCGAGGGTCGCCTCCCACACTTCGGGCAAGGAGTCGTACCACGTGAGCTTGTTCATCGCGGATGTGACCTCATTCGGTGAGTCCCTCCAGTTCGGTCCCCGCGCCCCACGACAGGGTCAGGTGCGGGTGCTGGTCCACGAATCGTTCGACCCGGGCGTGGTCGGTGTCCGTCGTGAATCGCAAACGCATCCGGCCGACGGTCACGTCGCCCACCTGCTCGACGCGCCCGCCGACGACGGCGATATCGGCGTCCGCAGCCCGGATCATCTGGGACAGCCACGGCCCGTGCGCCGCGTCTCCGATCGCCGTGACCACTGCGGTGTCGGCGCTCGACCCCAGAGAGGGGTCGTCACCGACCGGCAGCATCGCGGCACCGAGCGCAGAGTCGGGTGAGGCGACGAGGTCGGTGATGCGCCCGGTCTCCACGATCCGGCCGGCTTCGAGTCGCGCCGCCGACGTGCAGATTCTGCGTAGCACCCCGAGTTCGTGGGTGATCACCACAACCGTCACGCCCAGGGTGCGGTTCACCTCGGCGACGAGGTCGAGAACCTGGTCGGTGGTGTCGGGGTCGAGGGCGCTGGTCGCTTCGTCGCACAGCAGCACCTCGGGTTCTGCGGCGAGCGCGCGCGCAATGCCGACGCGTTGCTGCTGGCCGCCCGACAACTGGGACGGGTAGCTCTTCTCCTTGCCGGACAGGCCGACGAGGTCGATCAGCGACGCCGCGCGGGCGCGCCGCTCGTCCTTGCCCAAGCCGGCGAGTTCGAGTGGCAACTCGATGTTGCGGAGGACGGTGCGCGAGTGCAGCAGGTTGAACTGCTGGAAGACGGTGCCGATCCGGCGCCGGGCGGAGCGCAGTTCGGCCCCGGAGAGAGTCGACAGGTCGTCCCCGCCGAGAAGGATGCGACCCGACGTGGGCTTTTCGAGGAGGTTCAGGCACCGGAGAAGAGTGGATTTACCCGATCCGGACGGACCCACGATGCCGAAGATCTCTCCGTCCGGGATGTCGAGAGAAACCCCTCGCAACGCCGCGACCTCCCCGGCGCCCCCGGCGCCGGGGAAGGTCTTGACGAGGTTGTCGACGACGATCATCAGTTCGTGGGCTGGACCGGAACGACGGAACCCGAGTAGGTCTCCTCGATCCACGCAGCGGTTTCCGGCGACTCGAGAGCGTCCGCGAGTGCGACCACCGCGGGGTCGTTCTCGTTCTCGGCGCGCACGACGAGCAGGTTGGAGAAGGGGTTGCCGTCGACCTGCTCGGTGACGATGCCGTCCTCGGCCGGGGTGAGTCCGGCCTCGAGGGCGTAGTTGGAGTTGATGACGGCGGCGGTGACCTGCGCGTCGTCGAGCTGACGCGCGAGCTGGGGCCGCTCGATCGCCAGGAACTTCAGGTTCTTCGGATTCGCGGTGATGTTCGATTCGGTGACCACCGACAGATCTGCCTGGTCGAACGGCACGTCCATCTCGATCAGCCCGGCCGATTCGAGCAGGTACAGCGCGCGGGCGTAGTTGGTGGTGTCACGCGGCACCGCGATGGTGTCGCCGTCCTTCAACTCGTCGAGCGACCCGATCTTGTTGGAGTACAGGCTCAGCGGCTCGAGGTGCACGTCGGCAACAGCGACGAGATCGTCGACACCGTTCTGCTTCTGCCAGTCGATCAGGTACGGCTCGTGCTGGAAGAAGTTCGCGTCCACGTCACCGGCTTCGAGCAACTCGTTGGGGTCGACCTCACCGGTGATGTCGAGGATGTCGAGCTGGTAGTCGCCGAGCGCACCGGTGCTCACGAGGTGATCGAGGATCTCTACGTGCGGCGTGGACGAGGCCGAGATCCGCAGGGTGTTCTCGTCTCCTCCGGACGACGAGCAGGCTGCCAGGCCGAGGGCGAGGGTGAAAGCGGTGGTCGCGACGACGGTACGACGCAGGAACATCGGGTACTACCTTCCGTTGTGGAACTGCCGGTGCTCGGCAGGGTGGAACTGTGGGAGCGCCCCGGACGACGCGGGATCACGCAGTCCGGACGGGTCGGCTCTCAGGCTACGGCGGACGTGTGGTCGGGCCGGACGAATCCGGCGGTGCGGGGGCGGCAGGCGACGACGCGGTCATCGGCCGAGTTCGAACGAGCGGAGCAACTCCGCGTGGTACCGCTCGGTGACATTGGGATGAGCACGCAACCGGGATTTGAGCGCGTTCAGTCCGTACACCGCGTGCAGCGCTCCGCCGTGCGCGTCGTGTCCCACGCCCCGCGCCGCGGCCGCCAGATGATCCGGCAGCGGGAGGGTGGGCAGCGCTTTGTCGAGTGCGGGATTGAGGAAGAACGGCAGGGACACCCGATCCGTTCCTGTTGACGGCGGTTCGACGCGGTGGACGGTCGCCGTGAGATATCCGCCGGTGGCCACCTCGAGCAGTTCGCCGATGTTGACGAGGAGGTGCCCCGGGAGCGGATCGACCTCGAACCATGCGCCGTCGCGCTGCACCTGAAAGCCGGTGCTCCCGGGCTCGGGGTACAGAAGGGTCAGCGCGCCGACATCCTTGTGGCTGCCCACTCCCTGGTCGGTCACCGATCGATCGTGGCCGGGATAGCGCACGATCTTGAGCAACGGGTCCGGGTGGGCGAAGGCCTCGTCGAAGAAATCTGCGGGGGCCCCCAGGGATTCGGCCCAGGCGCGCAGCAAGCGGAGACCGACCACCTGGAGTCGGTCCATCCACTCCACTGCTGCCGGGCGCAACTGCGGAACCTGCGCGGGCCACAGGTTCGGTCCGTGGAGCACCTCCCAGGGACGCGCCGGATCGAACTCGGCGACGGCGTCGCGTTCCGGCCCGATGTCGAGTTGTTCGCGCCAGTCGACGTGGCCCTGGGTGCGCTCACCGCCGACCCGGGTGTAACCGCGGAAGTGTGGTGAGTGGCTGTTCTCGACCTCGAGTTTGGCGGCGTCGGGAAGCGCGAAGAACTCGCGGGAGGCAGCAATCAGGCGATCGGCCGCCGCGGGATCGATTCCGTGGCCGGCGAGGTGGAAGAAGCCGATCTCGTGCGTGACGGTGCGAAGACGGTCGAGCGCAGCATCGCGTGTTTCAGGTGCATCGAAGTCGGCGAGATCGATGACGGGAAGTGCCGTCGAATCGGACATGCGGAGGATCCTTTCGAACCGTCGCGGGCTCGGGTGACGAGGCCAACGGCGCACGGTTCGGGGGACGGATTTCGGGCACGGCTCCCGAGGGGGACCTATGCCCCGGTCGGGGGTATCAGCGGCAGGCGCGACAACACGACGGGGCGGCGACGCCCGCACGTGTGTGCATGTCCTGTGCTCGATTCATGCCGAACATGTCCCCTCCGATGGGTCGGGCTCGACCCTAGACGACAGCAAAACCACCGAGTGGTCGATACGAGGCTAATCGTCGACGCGGCGGTCGGGCAAATCGTCCATCGGCGGCACACCTTGACAGCATACTGTCATGCTGACAGCATACTGTCATGGATGGCATCGTGTACTTCGCCGTGTACGACACGCTCGCCGACTGGGAGATCGGATACGCGATGTCGGGCATCGCAGATCCCGACTTCCAACGTCAGCCGGGGCGCTACAGCGTCCGCACCGTCTCGACCGGACGCGACCCGGTCACCACCATGGGTGGACTCCGCATCGTGCCGGATGTCACACTCGACGAGGTGGATCCGCCCTCCTCCGCAATGCTCGTGCTCGCCGGCAACAACATCTGGCCCACCGAGGCCTTCACTCCGTTCACCGACAAAGCGAGAGAGTTCCTCGACGCGGGCGTCCCGGTCGCCGCGATGTGCGGAGCGACTGGCGGACTCGCGCGGGCGGGGCTGCTCGACGACCACGCCCACACCAGCAATGCGAGGGAATTCTTGGAGAGCGTCGGATACGGCGGCGCGCACCTCTATCGCGACGACCTGGCCGTCACCGACCGGGACCTCCTCACCGCGAGCGGGATAGCGCCGGTCGAGTTCGCCCGCGCCATCTTCGAGCGTCTCGATCTGTACACACCCGAGGTGCTCACCGCCTGGTACAAGCTCTACGGCGAGCACGACCCGTCGGGATACTACGAACTGACGGCACACGAGGGATGAGCACGACCGAAACCTCGATTCCGAAACTGCTCAGCGCCGCCGCGTTGACATCGTTCCGCCTCAACGGCCAGTTCCTGGACCTCGCGGACACCCTCGCCGCACCCGCAGGCCTGACCGCCTCGCGCTGGCAGGTACTCGGCGCCGTTCTCACCACGCCGCTGCCGGTTGCGGGGATCGCACGCGAGATGGGCATCACCCGCCAGAGCGTGCAGCGCATCGCGGATCTGCTCGTCGAGCAGGGGCTCGCGGAATACCGGCCGAACCCGGCGCATCGCCGCGCGAAGCTGGTCGCCGCGACGCCGGCGGGTCTCGAGGCGGTCGCACAGATCGACCCCGCGCACGCGACGGCCGCGCGCCGTCTGTGCGACGAGATGGGCTGCGACGACTTCGAGGAGGCCGTGTCGGCGCTGCGACGGTTGTCGGCGGCGCTCGAGCGGATGACCGGCGATTCCGGCGACCGCGCGTGAGCGTCGCTCAGCGACGGGACGGGAAGTGCCGCACCAGACCTTCCTGCACAACCGTCGCGACGAGTTGCCCGTCGAGGTCGAAGTACCGGCCCGTCGCCATCCCGCGCGACCCGGCCGCGACCGGCGACTCGGTGGCGTAGAGATGCCAGTCGTCGAATCGGAGCGGGCGGTGGAACCAGATCGAATGATTGACGGTGGCCGCGACGATCCGGTCGAGACCCCACGACAATCCGTGCGTGGTCAGAATCGAGTCGAGGACCGTGGTGTCGGAACTGTAGGCCAGAGTCGCCGCGTGCAGCAGCGCATCGCCGGGCATCTCACCGTCGGGACGCATCCAGACACGGTTGTGGTTGAGCTTCTCGCCGGTGCCCCGCAGCACCCATGCGGGGTCGTTCGCGTACCGCATGTCGATGGGCTTGAGTGCCCCCGCGAAGTACGGCAACTGTGCCTCGAACCCCTGCAACCGCTCCCCGATGGATGGAAGTGTTTCCGGCAGAGGAACTTCCGGAACCCCGACGGAATGCTCGAGTCCCTTCCCCCAGCGCTGGAACGCCGCGAGCATGACGAACAGTTCCTGCCCGTCCTGGTAGGCGGTCACCATCCGGTTCGCGAAGTCACGACCGTCACGGTGCCGCGCGACCCGGTACTCGATGGGCGCCTTGACGTTTCCACCCCGGATGAAGTGCGCGTTGATCGCGTGTACCGGCCGGTCTCCGACCGTGCGTCCCGCCGCGACGAGCGCCTGCGCGACGAGCTGCCCTCCGAACGTCCGGGCACCGACCTGCGGGGGATGTTCGCCGCGGAACACGTCCTCCCCGGTCTGCTCGAGATCGAACAGTCCGAGGAGGACGTGGAGATCCGACGTGTCGACACCCGTCACCGGGTGTCCTTCTCCCCCAGCCGGTGTACGTGGATCAGGTTGGTCGAACCCGTCCGTCCCGGAGGGGCACCTGCGACGATCACCACGAGATCGCCACGCTGGTAACGCCCGAGCGAGAGCAGCGCCGCGTCGACCTGCTCGACCATCTGGTCGGTGGTGTCCACCGGCGGCACGGAGAACGTTTCGGTGCCCCACGTCAGTGCCAGCTGATTGCGAATACTCGGCGCGGGCGTGAAGGCGAGCAGCGGGAGCCTTGTGTGCAGCCGCGCGAGTCGGCGCACCGTGTCGCCCGATTGCGTGAACGCGACGAGTGCGCTCGCATCGAGCCGCTCGCCGATGTCGCGGGCCGCATACGAGATCACGCCGCGTTTCGTGCGGGGCACGTGGGTCAGCGCGGGAACGTCGGTCGAATCCGATTCGACGGCCGCGATGATGCGCGCCATCGTCTTGACGGTCTCGATCGGGAACTTGCCCACCGAGGTCTCGCCGGACAGCATGACGGCGTCGGCGCCGTCGAGTACGGCGTTCGCGACGTCGGATGCCTCCGCGCGGGTCGGGCGGGAATTCTCGATCATCGACTCGAGCATCTGCGTCGCGACGATCACGGGCTTGGCGTTCTCCCGGGCGATCTGGATCGCGCGCTTCTGCACCAGCGGGACCTCTTCGAGCGGCAGTTCCACACCGAGGTCGCCGCGAGCGACCATCACCGCGTCGAATGCCAGCACGACCGCTTCGAGGTTCTCGATCGCTTCGGGCTTCTCGAGCTTGGCGATGACCGGGACACGCCGGCCGACACGATCCATGATCTCGTGCACGAGTTCGATGTCGGCCGGGGAACGCACGAACGACAGAGCGATGAAGTCGACACCGAGCTGCAGCGCGAATTCGAGGTCGGCGATGTCCTTTTCGGACAGCGCCGGAACGGAGACGTTCATCCCGGGCAGGGAGACGCCCTTGTTGTTGCTGACCGGGCCGCCCTCGGTCACGCGGCAGACCCCGGCGTGCCCTCCGCCGGATCCCCCCCCGCGGCCGACCTGGCCGGCGGCGCCCCGCCGCCGGGCGCCGGCGACCGCGTCCTGCGCGAGTTCCTTGTACGTGGTCGAGACGCGGTCGTGGGTGCCTTCGACGTCGTCGACGGTGATGCGGACGAGTTCACCGTTGTTCCAGACGGTGGGGCCGTCGGCGAATCGGCCCAGACGAATCTTGGGTCCCTGGAGGTCGGCGAGCACGCCGACCGCCTTGCCGGACGACTCGGCGGCGGCACGAACGTGGTTGTACTGGAGCTCGTGATCGGCGTGATCTCCGTGGCTGAAGTTCAGCCGCGCCACATCCATGCCGGCGTCGACGAGTTCCCGGAGGACGTCGGGGTCCGAGGTAGCCGGGCCCATTGTGCATACGATCTTGGTACGTCGGGTCACGCCTCGAGCCTAGCCCCCATGGTGCGCGCCCACCATCGGAGTCCGTAACCCGCACGCGCGCACCCGGAGCGGCAGCCCGGTGTGTCAGTCCTTCTGGTCCTCTGCTATTTCGGGTGCGTTCTCCCTGGTCGCCATCCCGCCGGTCCCGCCTTCGTCGGCGGGTCCGGGCCGGCCGCCCTTGGGTTCGCGGGCGTGCGACGCGCTCTCGTCGGTCGTCTTGCCGGGGCCGTCCGAACGGTTCTTCTTCTCTGCCATCACGTCGTCTCCTCATCTACCGGATACATGGACACCGTCGGTCTCACGCGTCGAGAACCTCACGCATCGAGGGAGGCTGCCCGTCCCGCGCGGCTGCCGCGATACGCGTCCCGGCGAATCTCTGCGACGAAGTCGGGCCACATCCGCAACGTAGGGGGACAGTGCACCACCGGGTCGAACGAGGTCATCTCGGAATCGTCCACCGCGAGTCGCGAGGTGAGGGTGACATTCCCGAACGGGAGTGCCGCGCCCCGCGCCGGCGCCCAGCCGAGCGAGAAGACGAGCGGTGCCACCTCGGGCCGGAGATCGTCCGCCGATGTGGTGTTCGGCTGCCGTCCCACGGGCGTCGCGAGGACCCATCGCACCCGGTCGTCCCCGTATCTGCGGTACGCGGCGAGGCTGCTGTAGCGCGCGCTCCCCCAGCCGCGCACCGGGAGCAGTACCGCCCGCGCCGGGAGATACGAGGTCGCGAGCAGCAGATCCCAGGGACCCGATTCCAGGGAGACCCGCAGCGCGAGACCGAGAATGTCGGGAACGCCGGCGGGCAGCCCGATGCCCCGGGAAAGCCGGCCGGTGACGGCATAGCGCCCCGGAGGCACGGGCCCGCCGTCCACCCGTACGTCCAGGTGGCCGCGGAACAACGCGCCTTCGGGGTGGAACGCTCGCGCACCCCGCAGCGCCGAGGCGGCCCGGAACACTCCGGACACGGCCGAACGCAGGGGTCCTGCGGGTCGGGTGCGGCTGGAAAGATCGAGGGGCGACACGGACCGCGTATACCCGGTGCGGTCGGGTTCAATCCTGGCCGTCCGGTCCGGGCCGGAGGTTCGCCGCACGGGTGAACCCGTCACCGGTCGGTGCCGGCCGCTACGGGCGGAGCGGCCGCCCGTGCTCGTCGCGCACCTTGCCGGTGAGCATCAAGATGCCGTCGATGAGCGGCCAGATCCCCCCGATACCGCAGGTCAACCATGTGACGGCGATCTGCGCCACCGCCGTGCCGGGCTGGCCGAGGTAGAAGCGTCCTGCACCGAAGGCGCCGAGCAGGATTTCGAGTACGCCGGCCGTGACCTTCGACTTGTCCGAGTACGCCTCGCCGGTATAGGGGTCGCGTCCGAACGGGGCGGAAGGATCGGTGCCGTATCCCTGGGGCGCGCCGTAGCCCTGGGGGCTGCCGTAGGCCGGAGGAGGTCCGTAGGCAGGCGGCGTGCCGTATCCCGACTGCGGGCCGTCCTGCACGGGAAAGCCGGGGGCGGAAGTCGGATAGCCCGGGTCGGGAGTGCCGTAAACGGGCCCCGGCGACGCGGATTTTTGTCCCTGGTTCGGACCGGGGTAGGGATAGCCGCTCGGGGGCGGATAGTCGGACTGATGCGCCGCCGGCGGAGGGTAACTCGGCGTGGTGCCCCAGCCGGGACCGTTGCCGATCCCGGAGTAGGTGTCCCAGCCGGGGCCGGGGGTTCCGGTGTGACCGCCGAAGGACTCCGCCGGGGGCTGCTGCTCGGAGAGCGAGGCCTGCGCGGTCGCGTCGTAGTCGAAGGTCCGGCCGAAATCCCGGGTCGGCTCGTCGTGGTGCGCGGTGTCTCCGCCCGGTGTCCCGGTATCGGAGTGTTTGCGCAGGTCCGGCTTGGCAGGTTCGGCGTCGCGCGAGTCGGACGCGCCCGGGTCCGGTGCGGTCACGAGTTGTCTCCCTTGCTCTTGCCTGGCCGTGAACCATCTAGTTTAGCTGCGACTTCGGTCCCGTCGTCGTCCGCTGCGCGGGGCGTCTCGGGGGCAGTCGATTCGCCCTCGGCCGTCTCGGCCGCGGAGTCCTTGTCGCCGGGCGCGACCTGTGGGTCGGCAGGCGTGCCGCCGAGCGTGGCCGGATCTTCGCGGCCCTTACGCGCGAAGATCACGTAGGCGACCGCCAGCACGAACACGATGCCCGAGGTGAAGGTGTTGATGCGGATTCCGGCGATCTCGGTTGCCGCATCGGCACGCATCAGCTCGATCCAGAACCGTCCGGCGCAATAGCCCGCGACGTACAGCGCGAACAGGCGTCCGTGCCCGATGGCGAATCGGCGGTCGATCAGCACCAGCAGAATCACCACGGCGACGTTCCACAGCAACTCGTACAGGAAGGTCGGGTGGACGACGAAGGCCACTTCGCCGGTGGAGACGCCGTCGATCAATGCCGGCGATACGCGACCGGCGTCGTCGCTGCGCTGGTAGATCTCGAGGCCCCACGCGACGGTCGTTTCCCGCCCGTAGAGTTCCTGGTTGAACCAGTTGCCGAGTCGCCCGATGGCCTGGGCAAGCAGAATGGCGGGTGCCAGCGCGTCGCCGAATGCGGGCAACGGGATGCCGCGGCGGCGGCAGCCGATCCAGGCTCCGACGGCGCCGAGCGCGACGGCCCCCCAGATTCCGAGGCCGCCTTCCCAGATCTTGAGGGCATCCGCAGGGTTCGCGCCCTCCCCGAAGTATTTCTGCCAGTCGGTGAGGACGTGGTAGAGACGGCCGCCGATGAGACCGAACGGCACGGCCCACACGGCGATGTCGAGAACCGTGCCGGGCTTGCCGCCACGGGCGACCCAGCGACGATCGCCCCACCAGATGGCGACGACGATGCCGACGATGATGCAGAGGGCGTAGGCGCGCAGGGCCAGGGGCCCGACGTACCAGACGCCCTGTGAGGGGCTCGGCAGATAAGCCAGAACAGACGCAGTCGATGTCACGAGGCCACGGTAGCCGAGCGCACGCCCCTCGCGAGATCCTGCGTCAGGGCGAGCAGCGCGTCGCGGCCCTGGGCCGCCGCCGTCACCAGCGCCGAGCCGACGATCACGCCGTCCGCGTACCCGGCGATCTCGGCGGCCTGCGCGCCGTTGCGGACGCCGAGTCCGACGCCGACCGGGATGTCGCTGTGGGTGCGCACCCGGGCGACGATCTCGGGTGCACGGTTGTCGACCTTGTCGCGGGCGCCGGTGACACCCATCGTCGACGTCGCGTAGACGAAGCCCACACACTGGTCGAGCGTCTTGGCGAGGCGCTCGTTGGTGGACGACGGGGCGACGAGGAACGTCCGGCCCAGGCCGTACTTCTCCGCGGCGGCGATCCACTCTTCGGCCTCGTCGGGAATGAGGTCGGGGGTGATCATCCCTAGTCCGCCGGCAGCGGCGAGGTCACGGGCGAAGTTGTCGACGCCGTAGCGCATCACGAGGTTCCAGTACGTCATGACGACCGCTGCGCCGCCGGCGGCGTTCACCGCTTCGATCGCCCGGAACACGTCGCGCACCTTGACGCCGTTGGCGATCGCCTCGAAGGCCGCTTCCTGGATGGTGGTGCCGTCCATCACCGGGTCGCTGTACGGGATGCCGACCTCGATGAGATCGCACCCGCCCTCGACCAGGGTGGTCATGGCTTCGAGCGAGCGTTCGACGGTCGGATAGCCGACGGGGAGATATCCGATGAGCGCGGCGCGGTTCTCCGCCCGGCAGGTGTCGAATATCTGGGTGAGGCGTTCGTGCGGGGCGCTCACTGCGCGGCTCCTTGGGTGCTGTCGCTGGCGTTGTCCGGGAGGTAGCCGAACCACTTGGCTGCGGTGTCGACGTCCTTGTCGCCCCGGCCGGACAGGCTCACGAGGATGATCGCGCCCTCCCCCAGCTCGGGTCCGAGTTTCAGGGCTCCGGCCACGGCGTGCGCAGATTCGATCGCGGGAATGATGCCTTCGGTCCGGCACAGCAGGCCGAACGCGTCCATCGCCTCGCTGTCGGTGATCGCCCGGTACTCCGCGCGACCGATGTCGGCGAGCCACGAATGCTCGGGGCCGACACCCGGATAATCCAGACCTGCCGAAATGGAATGCGATTCGATGGTCTGTCCGTCTTCGTCCTGCAGCAGGTACGAGTAGGCGCCGTGCAGTGCGCCGTGGGTGCCACCGCCGATGGTCGCGGCGTGCCGGCCGGTGTCGACGCCGTCGCCGCCGGCTTCGCAGCCGATCAGCTTGACCGACGGATCGTCGATGAACGGATGGAAGATGCCGATGGCATTCGACCCGCCGCCGACGCACGCGACGACCGCGTCGGGCAGGCGACCGGTCATCGCCCGCACCTGCACACGCGATTCGAGTCCGATGATGCGCTGGAAGTCGCGCACCATGGCGGGGAACGGGTGCGGTCCGGCGGCGGTGCCGAAGCAGTAGTACGTGTTGTCGGCGTTGGTCACCCAGTCGCGCATCGCTTCGTTGATCGCGTCCTTGAGGGTGCGCGACCCGGTCTTGGCGGCGACGACCTCGGATCCCAGCAGGCGCATCCGCGCGACGTTGAGGGCTTGGCGCTCGGTGTCGACCTCGCCCATGTAGACGCGGCACTCGAGCCCGAGCAGAGCGCAGGCGGTGGCCGTGGCGACACCGTGCTGCCCCGCACCGGTCTCGGCGATGACGCGGGTCTTTCCCATGCGCTTGGCGAGCAGGACCTGCCCCAGCACATTGTTGATCTTGTGGGAACCGGTGTGGTTCAGATCTTCCCGCTTGAGGAGGATGCGGGCCCCGCCCGCGTGCTCGCTCAGTCTGGTCGCTTCGAACACCGGGGACGGCCGGCCGGTGTAGTCACGCTGCAGCCGGTCGAGTTCGGCGAGAAATCCGGGGTCGGTCCGTTCCTTCTCGTACGCGGCGGTGACCTCTTCGATGACCGCCATGAGCGCCTCGGGGACGTAGCGTCCACCGAACACCCCGTAGTGGCCACGAACGTCCGGCTCGTGGGCGGTGGGGGTGGATACGGCGTCACTCATCGAGGGAAGGCCGTGTCCCTTGGCGAAAAGTGCGGAATCGTCTGCAGTCACGTCTTCAGTCTGCCCCACGTGGCGACGCGGATCGTGCCCGGGTCCGGCCCCGGCGACGGTTCAGCGTGCAGGCTTGGGGCACGACGGATGTGTGCCCACGGTCACCAGTTCGGCGACGGCCTGACGCGGGTCGCCACTGGTCACCAGACCCTCGCCGACCAGCACCGCATCGGCTCCTGCTCCGGCGTAGGCGAGCAGGTCGGCCGGTCCCCGCACACCCGATTCGGCGATCTTGATGACGTGGCTGGGCAGTCCGGGCGCGATGCGGCCGAAGGTGTTCTTGTCGACCTCGAGAGTCTTGAGGTTGCGGGCGTTGATTCCGATCACGGTCGCGCCGGCCTCGAGCGCGCGGGAGGCTTCTTCCTCGGTGTGGGCTTCCACCAGGGCGGTCATCCCGAGCGATTCCGTGCGGTCGATCAACGCCGTCAGCACGGTCTGCTCGAGGGCCGCCACGATGAGCAGCACGATGTCTGCACCGTGAGCACGCGCCTCGTGGATCTGGTACGGACCCACGACGAAGTCCTTGCGGAGCACCGGGATACGCACCGCGCGCCGCACGGCATCGAGGTCGGCGAGGCTGCCGTGGAAGCGCCGCTCCTCGGTGAGCACACTGATCGCGCGTGCACCGCCTGCTTCGTAGGCCTTGGCCAGCTCGGCGGGATCGGCGATGTCGGCGAGCGCACCCTTGGACGGGCTGGCGCGCTTGACTTCGGCGATCACTGCGATGCCCGGCTCGCGGAGAGCGGCCTTCGCGTCGATCGGCGCGGGCGCGGCAGCACCGGCGGCCTTGACGGAAGCGAAGTCGACAACTGCCTCACGGGCGGCGACGTCGGCTCGCACACCTTCGAGAATCGAGTCGAGAACTGTCATCGTGGCTCGAGTCCTTTCCCACCCTTGTCAATCCCGATGTGATTAAGCTCATCGGATTTCCTCAGAGCCTAGTGCGCGTGCCCACGGCGCTCATCGCCGGGTACCCGAATCCGACGGGCCCTCCTCGTCGTGCCCCTCGTCACCGTGGTCGACGGTCGGATCCTCCCCCGCATCCATTGCGTCCCACAGCGTCCGTTCGGTCATCGGTTCGTCGGTGTCGGCCCGTCGCACCGCCGCGTCACGGCGTACTGCGGGGCTGTCGTACTTCGACGACAACCCCGCTTGCTCGCGCGGGGTCCGCCACAGTGCGAACGCGGCGCCGAGCGCCAGGACCGCGCCCAGCAGTGCCAGGACCGCCGGCAACGGCGACACGGTCACCGCGGTGACCGTGGCACGGCCCGGAAGTTCGGCGATCCTGGCCGCCGTCTCCGGATCTCCGCCGCCGGCAAGCAGCTGCACCGCGGGAACAGCAGCCGCCACCGCAACTGCCGCGACCGCGACCGCGACGACGCGCAGGGCCCGTCCCCGGACCGCGAACGCCGCGGCGATGGCGGCGAGCAAGGCCAGCGCGAGGGGTGTGGTGGCTGCGGCCCATCTCGCACCTTCGAGGTCGGTGACACGATCGGCACCGAGCCCGTCCGACGATTCGGCCCGCACCCAGGTCATCCGGCTCGAACCCCACAGTGCGGCCGCGCCGAGGGCGAGAAGCCCCGCCGCCACGACCGTGGGGCGCCTGCTCACGCCTGTGCGCGGGCGGGCATGGTCGCCGGTCTGCGGGTCCGGGGCGGTCACCGCGCATCCCCGCTGTAGTTGGTGACGGTCGCGGCCGCAGCGACCGCTGCGAGCGCGGACATCGCCTTGTTGCGGGCTTCGGTGTCCTCCGCGTCGGGTACCGAGTCGGCGACGATGCCCGCGCCGGCCTGCACGTACGCGACCTTGTCCTTAATGAGCGCCGATCTGATCGCGATGGCGGTATCTGCGTCACCGGTGAAGTCGAGGTAGCCCACGATGCCGCCGTAGATGCCGCGGCGGGTGGGTTCGAGTTCTTCGATCAATTCCATCGCCCGTACCTTGGGAGCGCCCGAGAGGGTTCCCGCCGGGAAGCACGCGGTGACGGCGTCGAGCGCTCGCTTGCCCTCGGCCAGCCGCCCGGTGACGGTGGACACGAGATGCATCACGTGGCTGTACCGCTCGATGTGCCGGTAGTCGTGCACCTTCACGGTGCCCGGCGCGCACACCCGGCCGAGATCGTTGCGCCCGAGGTCGACGAGCATGAGGTGCTCGGCGTTTTCCTTCTCGTCGTGCAGGAGATCCTTCTCGAGCAGGGTGTCCTCTTCCTCGTCGGCGCCTCGCCACCGCGTCCCGGCGATCGGATGTGTGGTGGCCGTGCCGTCCGCGACGGTCACCAGCGCCTCCGGACTCGAGCCGACGATGGAGAACGCCGTGTCGCCGTCCGGTCCCGGAATGTGCAGGAGGAACATGTACGGGCTCGGGTTCGACGCGCGGAGCATGCGGTAGACGTCGATGGGCGCAGCGTCGCAGTCGATTTCGAAACGTTGCGAGAGCACGACCTGGAACGCTTCGCCGGCTTCGATGTCGCCGATGAGCTTGCGGACGTCGGTGCCGAACGACTCGGTGGTGCGCTGACGACGGTATGCCGGTTCGGGGCGCGAGAACGTCGCGACGGTGGCCGGTGCCGGTGCGGCGAGCGCGGCCGTCATCCGGTCGAGGCGTGCGACCGCGTCGTCGTAGGCCTCGTCCGCGCGCTGATCGGTCCCGTCCCAGTTCACCGCGTTCGCGATGAGCCAGATGGTGCCTTCGTGGTGGTCCACGGCGGCGAGATCGGTCGCGAGCATCATCACGAGTTCGGGAATCTCGAGGTCGTTCTCGGAGAGGTTCGGCAGCTTTTCGAGATAGCGCACGGTGTCGTAGCCGAGATACCCGACCATGCCGCTCGTCAGGGGCGGCAAACCGTGGATGCGGTCGGTGTGGAGCAGTTCGAGGGTGTCCCTGAGCACGTCGAGCGGGTTGCCCCCGGTGGGTGTGCCGGCGGGGACGTGCCCGTACCACGCGGCTTCGCCGTCGACCACGGTCAGCGCCGCGGGGCTGCCCGCGCCGATGAACGACCACCGGGACCACGACCGGCCGTTCTCGGCGGACTCGAGCAGGAACGTGCCGGGACGGTCGTCGGCGAGCTTGCGGTACGCCGAGAGCGGTGTCTCCGCGTCGGCGAGCACCTTGCGGGTCACGGGGACCACGCGATGCTCGCGCGCCAGTTGCCGGAACTGCTCTCGCGTCGTGGTCGAATCGGACCAGCCACCTGCGGGGGAATCGGTGGTGGCTGCGGGAATGGTGGTGGGCTCGCCGGACATGAAGACATCATCCCAGGGATCATCCGGGGCGGCGCAGGCGCGGTCGTCCGCAACCGGACGTGCGCCGCCTCCGGAACGGCCATGTGTCTCAGGCGACCTGGATCGACCGCTTCGCCAGTCCCATCCAGAATCCGTCGATGACCTGTTCGGGCGGCTGCGCCGGGTCGCGGGATGCGCCGAGGGTGACGAACAGCGGAGCGAAGTGCTCGGTGGTCGGATGCGCGTACGGCATGCCGGGTGCGCGGTTGCGGAAATCGAGCAGTGCGTCGACATCCCCGCGCGCCAGTTGTTCGCCCGTCCACTGGTCGAACTCCGCGGACCACCCCGGCGCCGGGGCTTCGGGCCGCGGGTCGCGCAGGAACGGGAGTCCGTGGGTGGTGAAACCGGAGCCGACGATGAGCACTCCTTCGTCACGCAGCGGCCGCAACCGCTCACCGAGGAGCAGCAGGCGCTGCGGGTCCAGGCTCGGCAGCGATATTTGCAGGACCGGGACGTCCGCGTCGGGATACATCACGGTCAGCGGCACGTAGGCGCCGTGGTCGAGGCCCCGGTGCGGCTGTTGTACGACGGGCTCCCCGTCGGGCATCAGCATCGCGACCCGGCGCGCGAGGTCCGGTGCTCCCGGCGAGGCGTAGGTGACCTCGTAGAAGCGGCGTGGGAAGCCACCGAAATCGTAGACGAGTGGTGTCCCCGTGGTGGTCGACCCGATCGTGAGGGGTGCGGATTCCCAGTGCGCCGAGACCACGAGGATCGCCGTCGGGCGCGGCAGACCCGCGGCCCAGGTCTGGAGCTGCTTCACCCACAGGTCGCTGTCGACCAGGGGCGGTGCCCCGTGGCTGAGGTAGAGGGCAGGCATCTCGCTCATGAAACTCCTTAAGTTGAAGCTTCAAGTATCGTAGCGCGTGCGGGCCGGTTTGCCGAACCGGCTCCCCCGCCGGATACACCCACCACGGCTTTGACAGGCTGGACACAGGACTACGGAAACGAGGACACCGGCAATGAACAGCGACCCGAGGTGGCTCGATGCGGACCAGCAGGCGGCGTGGCGCGTGCTGGTCTCGGTGATCACCCGGCTACCCGCGGCCCTCGACACCCAGATGCAGCGCGACTCGGACATGACGCACTTCGAGTACTTCGTGCTCGCTGTGCTGTCGGAGGCTCCCGGGCACCGGTTGCAGCTGAGCACGCTCGCCACCGAGGCCAACGCGTCGCTCTCGCGCCTGTCCCACGTCGTGACCCGCCTCGGCAAGCGCGGGTGGCTGCGCCGCGAACCGGTCACCGGGGCCCGCGGGTCCTACGCGGTGCTCACCGACGCCGGGCACGCGAAAGTCGTCGAGTCCGCCCCCGCGCACGTGGACACTGTCCAGCGCTTGGTGTTCGACGGACTCGACGACTCTCAGGTGCGTGAACTCACCCGCCTCGGCACGGTGCTCGTCGAGCAGATCGACAAGGGGATCGCCTCCGGCACCGGCAAGGCCTGATCTCGTCTATCCCGCAGCACGGCCCTTCGGCACGTCGCGGAATGCGAGATTGGGATCGTGGCTACGCTCGCGCGGCATGCCGAGCACCCGCTCGCTGATCGCGTTGCGCGCCATCTCGGTGGTGCCGCCGGCGATGCACCACACCTGGCGCAGCAAATAGTCGACTCCGCGCTCGGCAACCGCGCCGTCGTCCTCGTCCCACGCGGCGCCGTCCGCACCCGTGAACTCGTATCCGATGGTGACCAGGCGGGATTCGACCACGCCGGACATCAACCGGGAGATACTCGCGGACTGGTCCGAAATCGTCCTCGCCGCCATCCCCTGCCCGACGCGCTTGTTCAGTGCCTGTTTGGCCAGTTCGAGCGCGCGGGCCTCGCCGAGAAGATCGCGTGCGACCGGGTCGTCGAGCCGACCCGCGTCGCGGGCTACCGCGAACAATTCCGAGATACGGGATCCGCCGCGCACCGAACCCGCCGGAATCGTGGTGTACGGCGAGTTCTGATACATCCGCTCGTGGAACATCCACCGTGTTCCCACGGTCCAGCCGTCGTCGACCTCGCCGATGCGATCACTGTCGGGCACACGTACATCCGTCAGGAACTCCTGACAGAATTCGCTGGACCCACTGAGCATTTCGATGCGGTGCACCTCGATGGACGGTTGCTTGAGCGGCAGCATGAACACGGTCAGGCCGCGGTTCTTGGGCACATCCCAGTTGGTGCGCACCAGGCACAGCGCCCAGTCCGACCACCATGCCCCGGTGGTCCAGATCTTCGACCCGTTGAGAATCCAGTCCTCGCCGTCGCGCACCGCAGTGGTCACCGCGCCCGCGACATCGGATCCCCCGCTCGGTTCGGACAGCATCTGCATCCACAGTTCCTCGCCCTTGAGGATGGCGGGGATGTGCCGTCGCTTCTGCTCTTCGGTACCGAACTCGAGCAGGACCGCGGTGCACGGCACGAAGGTGGGCACCTGTAGCCGCGACGGGTATTCGTAACCGCGGAGTTCCTCGTTGAGTATCTGCTGGTACGGCCGCGTGAGCCCCTGCCCGCCGTATTCGCGGGGCACGCAGATTCCTGCGAGCCCGGCGTCGAAGAGTGCGCGCTGAAGGTCGCGTTCCCGTTGGACCGCGGCGAGTTCTTCCTCGTCGGAGCTTTCCTCGCGCAGCACCCCGATGTGGGACGCGAAGTCGGACCGTTGCAGATTGGCGCTGATCCATGTGCGGGCGCGGGCACGGAAATCGTCGAGCGATTCCACGTCCCGGTCGGTCGCCGAACTCTCGACGGTCATCGGTTGGCCTCCTGGTATTCGACGATGTCGGCGATGCGGGCGCGATGCTCGGCGGGCGTGCCGTAATTCGACCGGTTGGCGGCGCCGCGGCGCGCGAACAGATGCAGGTCGTGCTCGAACGTGATGCCGATACCGCCGTGGATCTGCATGCAGTCCTGGAACAGTTCTCCGCCGTAGTGACCGATGTACGCCTTTGCGGCCGAGACGAGTTCGGGCGCGTCCGCTGCCTGCGTCGCCACGGCGTATGCGGCGCTGTCGCTGATGCCGTGGCTGGCCTCGAGCCACATCTTCATGTCGGCGAACCGGTGCTTGAGTTCTTGGTAGGAGGCCAGCGGGCGACCGAACGAGTACCTGTCGAACGCCCATGCCACCGTGAGGTCGAAGGCGGCCTGAAGCGCGCCGACGGATTCTGCGCAGCCCAGCACGGCGCCGACGCGCAGCGCACGTTCGGTGTCGGCTGCGGCGCCGCCCGCGGCACCGACGAGCGCGGTGGCGGGTAGGCGTACCTCGGTGAACTCGACGGCGGCGTAGCGGCGGGTGATGTCGATGGACTTCAGGGGAACGATCCGCACACCGGGGGCCTCACGCGGCACGAGTACGTGTGAGAGGCCGTCACCGGTACGTCCGGTCACGAGCAGGAAGTCGGCCGAGACCGCCGCCTCGACGGGACGCTTCGTTCCGCGCACGACGACCTCGTCGCCGTCCACAGTGATCTCGACGCCGTCGGAGGCTACTGTGTCGCCCGCACGAGGCTCCTCGAAACACCATGCAGCGGTGGCAGTTCCTTCCACGAGTGAAGTCAGAACATCGCCGTGCGCCTCGGCGTGCCGGCTCAGGAGGTCGGCGACGACGTTGGTGGGGACCAGCGGGCCCGGAGCCGCATGCGTACCGAACTCGTATGCGACCAAGGTCAGATCGACGAGGCCGTGGTCACCGATCGACCCACCACCTGTGGCGTCCCCCGCGAGCAGGCTGGTCCAGCCGAGCTCGGCACCGCGTCGCCAGTATTCCGCGCCGAACCCCGCCGGGTCGTGGCGGAGGCGACGGATCTCGGCCACGGGCACCCGGTCGGTGAGGAACCGAGATGTGGTGTCCCGGAAGAACTCTTGATCCGGACTCGGATCCAGCAACATGCGCTCCCCTATCCACTTTCAGTTTACGTATATATAACTCTCAATACAGAGAACACTATTCTCTATCAATGCGAAAGGTCCGGGGTGACATTCGTCGGGACGCCGAGCAGCCCGGGCCGGGCGGGCACCGGCGGACCGGGTGCCGGGTATGGCAGAGTCGCCGCTGTGCCTTTGATTCAGATCAGCCAGACCCCGGGTCTCACGCCGGAGCAGAAGCGCGCAGTAATCGCAGCGGTGACCTCGGCGTACGCCGAAGCAGCCGGAAAGAATCCGGACAAGGTGTGGGTGACGATCACCGAGGTTCCCGGCGAGAACTGGGGCGTAGGCGGCGTTCCGCTGAGCTGACGCACCCAGCGCTCCGCACCTACCTTTTCTCTACCGAGAGACTGCCCGGCTTGGGACAACCACCTGTCGGTGCAGGTCAGCCACTTGCGAGTCGGAGTCTGTTTTTATTCGAACGCATGTGCGAATATTGTGGGTATGGGGTCGTGGGAGCGTACGCGTGGGCCGCCGCATCGATGTTCACGCGGCCGCCGCACCCGTCGATGCGCGCGCCGCACATGCGCCCGCATAGGGCGCCGGCGCGCAGCATTCCCCTCCCCCGTGGCGGACGGTTCTTCGGGATTTCCACCCCGCAAACCCGCCGATTTCGGCCACGGACACCGCCCAGCGGACCGTGGCCCGTTGTCGTTTCCGGCCGAGTTCGCATCGCATTCGCTCTTCGATCGAACCTCCAGGAGCCCTCATGCCGAGCGAAAACTTTTCGACCGCCTCAGGTCGAGGCGACAATGTCATCCACGCGGGCACCGACGCCCTGCCGTGCCACGGTCAGGACCCCGACCTGTGGTTTGCCGAGGACCCGTCAGACGTGGAACGGGCCAAATCCCTGTGCACCGGATGTCCCGTGCGTGCGCGCTGCCTCGAGACAGCGCTCGCCCGCCGAGAGCCGTGGGGAGTGTGGGGTGGCGAAATCATCAACCAGGGTGCGATCGTCGCTCGCAAACGCCCCCGTGGACGTCCCGCACGACGTCCCCTCGGCCGGCCGCGAAAAGACTTGGTGTGTGCCTGATTCGGCCGTCGCAGCGCGGAGCCGTCGCGTCACCCCGGCCCGGTGTGCGCGTGCGTGCGACGCATCATCGTCGGGGATACGCCGAAGCGGGCGACGAAAGCCTGCCGAAGAGTCTCACCGGAACTGAACCCACACCGACGGGCGACCTGGGCCCGCGGCATATCCGTGGTGGTCACCAGTTCCGCGGCGAACTCGAGTCGGATACGCCGCACGGCGGCGGCAGGCGGTTCGCCGAGGTACTGCTGGAACAACCGGGTCAGCTGACGAACGCTGATCCCGGCATGTCCGGCGAGCGCCGCCGCGGTCAGGTCGTGGTCGGGGTGCGCGACGATGTAGTCGAGTGAAGCACGTACCAGCGCGTTATCGGGCCGTCGCGCCGCGGTGAACATACTCATCTGCGCCTGATTTCCCGGTCGCTGCAGGTAGGTGACCAGGCCCAAGGCGACGCGACGAGACAATTCGGCGCCGTGATCCTCCTCGATGAACGCGAGGGTCAGATCGAGCGACGCCGTCACTCCGCCCGAGGTCGCGATCGGACCGTCGCGAACGAAAATTGGGGCCGCGTCGACCGTCACGGCCGGATAGCGTGCGGCGAATTCCGCCGCATACCACCAGTGCGTCGTAGCCCGGCGCCCGTCCAGCAGCCCGGTCTCCGCGAGGACGGTGGCACCGGTACACATCGACCCCACCCTGCC
>NZ_JAXION010000073.1:0-21823 GCF_049311045.1 Rhodococcus sp. 7Tela_A2
CGGTGTGGAACTGGGCCCGGTCGCGGAGGGCGTGGCACGCGAACTCGCCGGGCTTCCGGGCGTGCGGTCGGGGGGGGGGGGGGGCCGGGGGGGGGCGGCCCCCCTCTTCTGTGCCCTACAGCCAGGTGTCTTCCGACGCGGTGGTGAGAAACGCTTCGAGATCATCACGCCACGGGGCGGGCACCGTCTTGTCGGGTTCGATGCCGGTGTACTGACCGCGGTAGAAGAGCAACGGACGCTCGGCCTCGTCGCGTACCTCGCTGAGCGACGCGACCCGGCCGAACACCACCCAGTGGTCACCGCCGTCGTGAACGGTCTCGACGGTGCAGTCGATATGAGCGAGTGAACCGGTCAGGATCGGCGAACCCAGATCCGAAGGGCTCCAGTCGATTCCAGCGAACTTGTCGGGTTCGCGAGAGCCGAAGCGCGCACACGTCTCCTGCTGTTCCTCGGCGAGCACATTGACACAGAAGCGGCCCGACCGCTCGATCGCTCCCCACGAGCGGGATTGCTTGGTGGGACAGAACAACACGAGCGGCGGGTCGAGAGACAACGCCGCGAACGACTGGCACGCGAAGCCGACGGGCTCATCGCCGTCCATGGTGGTGATGATCGTGACTCCGGTGCAGAACTGACCTAGAACGGTACGGAACGACTTGGGATCGATCGCACCGCCGGTATCACCGACCGGCACGGTCACGGCTGCATCCCCACCGAGAAATCGTGACCCCAGAGGCTCACCGCGGTGGATTCACGAGCGATCCAGCCCTCGTCCTCCACCTGCAGTCCCTCACAACCGAATTCGACGTCGAAACCGCCCGGCGTCTTCATGTAGAACGACAACATCTTGTCGTTGACATGCCGGCCGAGTGTCGCCGACATCTTGACGTTCTTGCGCAGTGCGCGATCGAGTGCGAGTCCGACGTCGTCGGAGTTCTCCACCTCGAGCATGAGGTGGACGATGCCGCTCGGGGTCGGCATCGGCATGAAGGCGAGGCTGTGGTGGCGCGGGTTGCACCCGAAGAACCGGAGCCACGCCGGATCGCCGTCCGCGGGCCGACCCACGATCTGCGGGGGCAGGCGCATGGAGTCGCGGAGACGGAATCCGAGCACATCGCGGTAGAAGCGCAGCGATTCCTCGTCGTCGCGGGTGGAGAGCACCACGTGACCGAGGCCCTGTTCTCCG
The DNA here is from genome assembly GCF_049311045.1 of Rhodococcus sp. 7Tela_A2. Taxonomy (NCBI): domain Bacteria; kingdom Bacillati; phylum Actinomycetota; class Actinomycetes; order Mycobacteriales; family Nocardiaceae; genus Rhodococcus; species Rhodococcus sp. 7Tela_A2. The sequence continues at coordinate 1,187 of NZ_JAXION010000073.1, forward strand.
GTGACGAACCGGTGACCGTACGGGCTGACGATTCGGCGGTGTTCGAGCGCCGCACCGTGGAACACCTCGAGGGTGTTGTCCGACGGATCCTGGAAGGTGATCAGTTCGACCACACGGCGATCCGCGAGTTGTTCGGCGGTACCTTCCTTGAACGGAACGCCCGCAGCCGAGAGGTTGTCGCGAACCTCCTGGAGTTCGGCAGCATTCGCGGTCTCCCAGCCGGATACGAGGAGTTGATCGGACTCGTGGGGCTCGATGACCAGACGCGCGGGGAAATCGTCCATCCTCAGATACAGCGCGTCGGAGACCGAACCCTTGCCCTCGACCATGCCGAGGACCTTGAGTCCGTACTCGCGCCACGCGCCCATATCGGTCGCACCGATGCGAAGGTATGCCAGGGATCGGATACTCATGAATTGTCTCCGTCCGTCAGAAAGTCCACGGTCAGCTTGTTGAATTCGTCGAACTTCTCGAGTTGCGCCCAGTGGCCGCAGCCGCCGAACACGTGCAGTTGCGCGCGGGGAATCATCTTCAGTGCGACCAGCGCGCCGTCGAGCGGGTTGACCCGGTCTTCCCGGCCCCAGATGAGAAGGACGCGCTGGCGCAGCCTGTAGGCGTCGCGCCACAGCATGCCCTTCTCGAACTCTCCGCTGGAGAAGGACTTGCCCATGGCTTTCGCAGCGGCCAGCGATTCCGGTGTGCTCGCGGCAGCGAATCGCTCCTCGACGAGTTCGGGTGTGATCAACGACTGGTCGAACACCATGATCCGCAGGAAGGCTTCGAGGTTCTCGCGGGTGGGCTGGTAGCCGAACTTGCCGAGGTTCTTCACGCCCTCGGTGGGATCGGGCGCGAACAGGTTGACGCTCAGGCCCCCGGGGCCCATCAGCACGAGCCTCCCGGCGCGATCGGGATAGTCGAGTGCGAACCGCACCGCCGCGCCGCCGCCGAGCGAATTGCCCAGCAGGTGCACTCGATCGGTGATGCCGAGGGTGTCGAGCAGATCGGCCAGCGCCGACGCGCTGTGCACGAAGTACTGCGGATGCTCGGTGGGCTTGTCCGAACGTCCGTAACCCGGCTGGTCGACGGCGATTACGTGAAATCGCCGCGCGAGTACCGGAATGTTCTTGGCGAAGTTCGACCACGAGGACGCGCCCGGGCCGCCACCGTGCAGCAACACGATCGTGGTGTCGTGACCGACGCCCGCCTCGTGATAGTGCAGGCGCAGATCGTCGCGCACCTGCGCGAAACGGGAGGTGGACTCGTAGGTGAGCTCTTCTGTTGCAGTCACAGGCGTTCCTAGACCATCGTGTCGGTGAGCGGGAGACCGAACTCGGCGGCGCCGAACATCACGTACGCGCGCTCGGCGTCGTTGGCGGCATGCACCCGGCCGGCGTGGGCGTCGCGCCAGAAACGCTGAATCGGCGTCCCGTTGGCGAGCGCGGTGGCGCCGGAGTTCTCGAAGAGCCGGTCGATCGAGGCGATGGCCCGGCCGGTCGCGCGGACCTGGTCGCGGCGTGCCCGCAGGCGGATCTCCATCGGAACGTCTTCGCCGCGCAGGAGGCACGCGTATTCGTCCGCGACGTTGCCCGAGAGCTGACGCCACGCCGCATCGATGTCGCTCGACGCCTCGGCGATACGGATCTTCGCGAACGGATCGTCCTTCGCCTTTTCACCCGCGTAGGCGGCGCGGACACGCTTGCCCTGGTGCTCGACGTGCGCGTCGTACGCTCCGTACGCCATGCCGACGATCGGCGCCGAAATGGTTGTGGGATGAATTGTGCCCCACGGCATCTTGTAGACGGGAGCCGTATTCTGCTCGAGACCGGGTGAGGCGAGTTCGTTCATCGCCCTGAAGCTCAGGAATCGATGGCGGGGCACCACGACGTCCTTGACGACGATGGTGTTCGAACCCGTGCCACGCAGGCCCACCACGTTCCACACGTCGTCGATCTCGTACTCGGATCGCGGGATCAGGAAGCTGCCGAAGTCGACGGGACGCCCGTCCTTGATCACGGGACCGCCGACGACCACCCAGCTCGCGTGGTCGCAGCCGGACGACCAGGCCCACGCACCGTTGACCTTGTAACCACCGTCGACCACTTCACCCGCGCCCATCGGGGCGTAGGACGAGGAGATCCGGACGTCGGGATCGTCGCCCCACACCTCTTCCTGCGCCTCCTGGCCGAACAACGCCAGGTGCCAGTTGTGCACGCCGATGATGCCGGAAACCCACCCGGTGGAACCGCACGCACTCGCGATGTTGCGTACCGCGGTGTAGAAGGTCACCGGGTCCGCTTCGTACCCGCCCCACTGCGCCGGTTGCAGCAACCGGAAGAAGCCGGCTTCCTGAAGTGCCTTGACCGAATCATCCGGGACGCGGCGCAGATCCTCGGCCTCCTGCGCGCGTTCGCGCAGGGTGGGCAGCAGTGCGTCGATCCGCTGCAGTACCTCGTGACTGTCGTGGTCACCCACTGGACGCTCCCGTCTGTTCAGGAATTGATCGCTTGTACCGAGACTAGAACATGTTCCTATTGGTGTCGAGGATCGGCAGATCAGCGCATACACCCCCAAACGCTCAGGACCAAAGTCCCGGTTCGCTTCCCCTCGAGGACAGAATTCTATAACGTGTTCTAACAGGAGATTGCGGAAGGAAGTGAGCTGACATGGCGCAGATTCGCGAGATCGACCTCGGAGAAGCCCGGACACGGTTCGCCCGGGGCTGGCATTGCCTCGGGCTCAGCAGGACGTTCGCCGACGGGCGTCCCCATGCCGTCGAAGCCTTCGGCACCAAACTGGTGGTCTGGGCCGACAGCAAGGGCGAACTGAACGTGCTCGACGGCTACTGCCGCCACATGGGCGGGGACCTCACCCAGGGCGAGATCAAGGGCGACTCGGTGGCGTGCCCGTTCCACGACTGGCGCTGGGGCGGCAACGGCAAGTGCACCGAGATCCCGTATTCGCGCCGAGTTCCCCCGCTGGCACGCACCCGCGCCTGGACCACGATGGTCAAGCACGGCCAGTTGTTCGTGTGGAACGACCCCGAGGGCAATCCGCCGCCCCCCGAGGTCACGATTCCCGACATCGAGCACCACGGCACGGGCGAGTGGACGGACTGGACCTGGAACCAGATCCTCATCGAGGGCGCGAACTGCCGTGAGATCATCGACAACGTCGTGGATATGGCGCACTTCTACTACATCCACTTCGCATTCCCGACCTTCTTCAAGAACGTGTTCGAAGGCCATATCGCGGAGCAGTACCTCAACACGCGCGGCCGGCCCGACAAGGGGATGTCGACGCAATACGGGCTCGAATCGACCCTCGAATCGTACGCGGCATACTACGGGCCCTCCTACATGATCAACCCGATGACCAACAGCTACGGCGGATACAACGTCGAGTCGGTACTGATCAACTGCCACTACCCCGTAACGCACGACTCGTTCATGCTGCAGTACGGCATCATCGTGAAGAAGCCGACCGGGATGTCCGACGAGCAGTCGGACAAGCTGGCGGCAAAGTTCACCGAGGGGATCGGCGAAGGTTTCCTCCAGGACGTGGAGATCTGGAAGAACAAGACCAAGATCGAGAACCCCTTGCTGTGCGACGAGGACGGCCCCGTCTACCAGCTCCGTCGCTGGTACGAGCAGTTCTATGTCGACGTCGCCGATGTCACCGAAAAGATGACGGGCCGTTTCGAATTCGAGGTCGACACCGCCAAGGCCAACGAGTCCTGGGAAAAAGAGGTCGCCGAGAATCTGGCGCGCAAGTCGGCAGAAGAGAAGTCCGGCAAGCAGGAAGCCGAGGTCTGACGATGAGTTCCTCGACCCGGCAGAGAAGATGGGCGAAGTCACCGGATTTCGCCGATCGGCCCGATCGGGTCGAGGCCATCGCCACCCAGACCGCAATCGACAAGATCAACTATCTCGACTCCGGTCAGCACGAGGTGAGATGTCGCCGGTGCGGCACGTGTGTGCTGGTGCGTAAGAACAGCTACAAACACACCAGCGTGCAGTGGCAGGAGAATCCCGACGCGGTGTGCCCCACCTTCCGCGACTCCGGCGTGGTCCCCGGTGCGTCGATCAGCCCCCGCGAAGGGTGCCCGCAGTTACAGGCTTCCATCGATCAGGCCGTGCTCGACGGAACGATCGCCGTTCCCGACGCGTCGTAAAGGAGCGTTACTTTCGCGTTCCGATCACGCGCGCTGGTCCGCAGCTCCGCCCGCGAACCAGCGCCCACCGTGGTGATCGAAAACGAAAGCGACATAGCCGAGCTCGGCAAGAGCGTCGGTCTGCCGTCCTCTCCCGCCCGGTCTTGCCCTGAGGCACAACCGAACGCACACATCCCCGGCGAAAGAGTTCGCCGGGGATGTGTCGGGATATCACTCCACAGTGGCCGTTCGGAACAGTGGACGGGCAGAACACGTCGTTCGGTCGCCGTCCCCCGCCGGCCTACTGGCTGGGCTCGGGCATTCCCTCGCACTGGACCTGCGGGTTCACACCCACATAGTTGAGCGGACCTGCTACGACGGTGGTTGCCACCGTTGCCAGGCTGCTGCAGTTCTGCGGGGAATCCTCGAAGTAGCCTCGCTGCCACCCAGCGACGGCCCCGATCACCAGCCAGACCAGCACCAAGAGAGTCAACAAACGCACGGCTCCACCTCGCAGTCGATGATGTGTCCGAGGGTTCGGACGGCTGCGGATACCCGCCTCGGAAACGAACAAACCTCCCTATGTCCACCAAGCGGTCAATCCGGTCATACGGGCACCGTGCGCCGACGCCCCGTTTCCACCGGTCCGAGACGGTCCGCTGTACCCGGCTTCCGGGGTCGATACTGGAACGCGTTCCGGTGGCCGCTCTCTGTACCGACAGTGGGTTGTACAGAAAAGATGGACTCCACACCCCCTCGTTCTATAACGTGTTCTACATGAGCAATCAGGAGTACGACATTGTCGTCGTCGGCAGTGGCGCCGGCGGAATGACCGCCGCGATCACCGCTGCCCGCAAGGGGTCCAGTGTCGTCCTGATCGAGAAGGCGTCCCGGTACGGCGGATCGAGCGCCCGCTCCGGCGGCGGCGTGTGGATTCCCAACAACGACGCCCTCGTGGCCGCCGGGGTGCAGGACACTCCCGAGGCCGCTCGCACGTACCTCCACAGCATCATCGGCGACGTCGTGCCCGCCGAGAAGATCGATACCTACATCGATCGCGGGCCCGAGATGCTGTCGTTCGTGCAGAAGCACAGCGCGCTCGAATTGCAGTGGGTTCCAGGGTATTCCGATTACTATCCGGAGGCGCCCGGCGGGCGAGCAGGGGGGCGCTCGGTGGAGCCGACACCGTTCGACGGCCGCCGCCTCGGCGACGATCTCGCTTTGCTCGAGCCCGATTACGCGCGCGCCCCGAAGAACTTCGTCATCACCCAGGCCGACTACAAATGGCTGAACCTGCTGGTGCGTAACCCCCGCGGGCCCCTCCGTGCCGTTCGGGTGGGAGCGCGATTCGTGTGGGCCAACATCACCAAGAAACACCTTCTGGTGCGCGGCCAGGCGCTGATGGCCGGCCTGCGTATCGGCCTGCGGGACGCCGGCGTTCCGTTGCTCCTCGATACCGCGCTGACCGACCTGCTCGTCGAGGACGGTGTGGTGCGCGGGGTGACCGTCGACTCGCACGGCGAGCAGCAGATCATCCGTGCCCGGAAGGGCGTGATCCTCGCCAGCGGCGGGTTCGAACACAACGAGGAGATGCGCAAGAAGTACCAGCGCGCGCCGATCGGCACCGAATGGACGGTGGGAGCCAAAGCCAACACCGGCGACGGAATCCTGGCGGGCCAAAAGCTCGGGGCTGCAGTGGACTTCATGGACGACGCGTGGTGGGGTCCGTCCTTCCCGCTCACCGGCGGTCCGTGGTTCGCCCTGTCGGAACGAAGCCTGCCCGGCTGCATGATGGTCAACAGTGCCGGAAAACGATTCGTGAACGAGTCCGCGCCCTATGTCGAGGCGACACACGCGATGTACGGCGGGAAGTACGGCCGTGGCGACGGACCCGGGGAGAACATTCCGAGTTGGCTCATCCTCGATCAGCGCTACCGCGATCGGTACACCTTCGCCGGTATCACCCCGCGAACGCCCTTTCCCGGCCGCTGGGAGAAGGCAGGAGTGCTCGTCAAGGCCGGCTCGATCAGCGAACTCGCCGAGAAGATCGGGGTCCCTGCCGCAGCGCTCACCGACACCGTCGAACGGTTCAACGGTTTCGCGCGTGCCGGTAAAGACGAGGACTTCGGCCGCGGCGAGTCGGAATACGACCACTACTACGGCGATCCCCGCAACAAGCCCAACCCGAGCCTCGGCGTCGTCGACAAGGCGCCGTTCTACGCGTTCAAGGTCGTGCCCGGCGATCTCGGAACCAAAGGTGGCCTCGTCACCGACGTCCACGCGCGGGTGCTGCGCGAGGACGGCACCGTGATCGCGGGGCTCTACGCGACGGGCAACGTCGGTTCACCCGTCATGGGACACACGTACGCCGGGCCGGGGGCAACGATCGGCCCCGCGATGACCTTCGGATATCTGGCAGTCCTCGACATCCTCGACTCCGATCACGGTGACCCCGTCGACGACGAACTGACCGAACCCGCCGAAAGCCGCTGACCGATACCGGGCCACCGCGCCGCCGTATTCGCGAAAGGACAACATCGCGTGCCCATCGACCCCGCCGTCGCTCTCGGCGCCGAGTTGCCCGCCCAGGAATTCTCCTGGTCGAGCAACGACATCCAGCTCTACAACCTCGGTCTCGGTGCCGGATCCCGGCCCACCGACGCCGGCGAACTGCGATATCTCGGGGACCACGCACCGCAGGCGCTGCCCACGTTCGCGACGGTCGCGGCCACGTTCCACCAGATCGAACCGCCGAAGGTGTCCTTTCCCGGAATCGAGATCGATCTCGCCAAGGTCGTGCACGGCAGTCAGGAAGTGCTCGTGCACGCGCCCATCCCGCCGTCGGGCAAAGGCCGCACCGTCACCCGCATCTCCGAGGTGTGGGACAAGGGCAAGGCCGCCGTGATCGTGCAGGAATCCACCACCGAAGACCCCGACGGTAATCCTCTGTGGACGGCCCGGTCGTCGATCTTTGCGCGCGGTGAAGGTGGATTCGGCGGAGAACGCGGACCGTCCGAGTCGGTGGAGCTTCCCGAACGGGAACCGGATGCCGAAATCGATGTCCCGACTCTTCCGCAACAGGCGCTGCTGTACCGGTTGTGCGGGGACCGCAATCCCCTGCATTCCGATCCCGAGTTCGCGGCGGCCGCCGGCTTCCCCGCCCCGATCCTGCACGGGCTGTGCACCTACGGAATCGTGTGCAAAGCCGTCACCGACCGGTTCCTCGATGCGGACGCCGCCCGAGTCGCCGGTTTCCGGGCACGGTTCGCCGGTGTGGTGTTCCCCGGGGAGACCCTTCGTATACGGGTCTGGGACGAAGGTACCCGCAAGCTTGCGACCGCCTCGGTGGTCGAACGTGACCTCGCGCCGGCACTGGCCGATGTCGTCCTGACCGTGTCGTGACAACATAACCCTGGGGAAAGTAAACACACACATGGCAATTCGAGATGCGTCGCCGTCCCTGTCCCGGCGTGGCTTCCTTGCTGTGGGCGCCGGAGCCATCGCGGCCACCGCACTGGGCGGCTGGACGCCCGTCCACGCAGTCCCTTCGGGTTCGGCCGCGAGCACCCTTCCGGCACCGCCCTCCTTTCCCGAGGGCATCGCCCTGTACCAGCAGGCGTACCAGAACTGGTCCAAAGAGATCATGCTGGACGCAATCTGGACCTGTGCGCCGCGAACACCGGATGATGTTGTTCAGCTGGTCAATTGGGGCCACCAGAACGGCTACACGATCCGGCCGCGGGGCGCGATGCACGGCTGGACGCCGCTGACGGTCGTCAACGGCGCACCCATCGACCGGGTGATCCTCGCCGACACCATCGCCCACCTCGACTGGGTGGACGTCGATCCCGGAAGTTCTCCCCCCAGGGTGACGGCAGGTCCCGGCGCCACACTCGACGCCATCACGACGGCACTTCAGCAGCACGGCCTCGGCTGGGCGAATCTCCCCGCACCCGGAGTCCTCACGATTGCCGGTTCGCTCGCCGTCAACGCACACGGAGCTGCGCTGCCCGCCGACGGCGAATCCACCGAGCCCGGACACACCTTCGGATCGTTGAGCAATCTCGTCACCGAGCTCACCGCCGTCGTATGGGACGGAAGCGCGTATTCGTTGCGCACATTCACCCGCGCCGATCCCGATATCTCGCCGTTGCTGTGCCATCTGGGCCGCACCTTCGTCACCTCCGTGACCCTGCAGGCGGGTCCGAACTACCGCATGCGCTGTCAGAGCTTCACCGACATCCCGTGGGACGAGTTGTTCTCTCTCCCCGGCGCCCAGGGCCGTACCTTCGAGTCGTTCGTGCGCAGTACCGGGCGCGCCGAGGCCATCTGGTACCCCTTCACCGACAAGCCGTGGCTGAAAGTCTGGTCTCTCGCACCCGAGAAGCCGGTCTCGTCCCGAGAAGTACACGGGCCGTACAACTATCCGTTCTCCGACAACGTCCCGGAGCCGATCACCGATCTGCTGGGCCAGTTGACGGCCGGCAACACCGCGATCGCCCCGGCGTTCGGGCAGACCTATTACGGTGTGACGGTCGCGGGATTGGCGGCGACGGCGTCGTCCGATATCTGGGGATGGTCGAAGGACCTGCAGTTCTACATCAAAGCGACGACACTGCGTCTCACCGAGGGCGGGGGCGCCGTACTCACCGATCGCGCCAATATCGCCACCGTGATTCACGACTTCACGCACTGGTTCCAGGAGCGGATCGAGCACTACCGCGCGCTCGGGCAGTACCCGCTCAACGGGCCGGTCGAGATCCGCTGTTGTGGTCTGGACCGGCCGGAAGATGTTCTCGTGCCGTCCGCCGGGTCGCCGACGCTCGCGTCGACGCGTCCGCGCCCCGACCACCCGGAGTGGGACACAGCCATCTGGCTCAATGTGCTGGGTGTTCCCGGAACACCCGGCATGTTCGCGTTCTACCGCGAAATGGAACAGTGGATGAGGCAGCGGTACAACGGCGAAGATTCGACGTTCCGGCCGGAATGGTCGAAAGGGTGGGCATTCGGCCCGGACCTGCCGTACACCGATGCGACCATCGTCTCCCAGAGCCTGCCCGACACCTATCGCGAAGGCGTTCCATCCCAAGACAATTGGGATTCGGCGCGGGCGGTGTTCAACCGGCTGGATCCTCATCGCGTCTACAGCAACAGCTTCATCGACACGTTGCTCCCCTGACCGGTCTCGTCAGCTTTGCTAATGTTCTGCCCCATGCGGAATCTGCGGCGGTGGGCTGGTGCGGTAGCGGTACCGATCTTGGTGCTGGGAGGCGGGGTGACGCTCGCCGGAACGGCGTCGGCGATGCCCGACACCGGTTCGGTCATCCTGCCCTCGGGGGACGACACCGCAGTAACCTTCGACGCCGACGGCAGTACGTTCCACGGCAGTCTCCGACTCCCGAACGGCGCAACCACCGGTGCTGCGTTGTTGCTGCCCGGTAGCGGTCCGACCGATCGCAACGGCAATCAGCCGGGGGTCGCATCCTCCGATGTGCTGCAGAGGGTCGCCGATTCGCTTGCAGCCCAAGGAATCGCCAGTCTTCGATTCGACAAGATCGGGGCCGGCGACACAGGGCTCGGAAAGTTCACGGCGGAGACCGTCGGCGAGTACGGTTTCGTCGACCAGGTCGATCACGCCGCGGCCGCAGCCGACCTGCTCGCCACCCGGACGGGATTCGCCACGTCGGACGTCCTCGTCCTCGGGCACAGCGAAGGCGGCCTGACCGCACTCGCTCTCGCCGACAGGGGAATCGGTGACGGGTTCGGGCTTCTCCAGCCCCTCCCGATGCGCTATCTCGATCTGCTGTCGGCACAGATCACGGCCGTGGCAGAGTCCGGGCAGCTGAGCCCGGACCAGGCCGAAGCGGTGCGTGCCGACGTGCCGCGAACCGTGGAATCGCTGCGCGCCACGGGTACCGTCCCTGCGGACCAGCATCCTCTGGTTGCGCAACTCGGGTTGAACGAGGCCAACGCCAAGTTCCTCGCCGAGGCGGACAGGCTCGATCCAGCCGCGCTGGCCGCGGGACTGGCGGCGGATACACCGGTGCTGCTCACTTGCTCGGACAAGGATCTCAACATCAGCTGCGCACAGGTCGATCCGCTGCGACGGTCTCTCGAGCACACCGACCTGCAGTTCGAGCACTTCGCTACCGCGAACCACAGCCTCGAAGAACTCGGCCCGCTGCCTCCGAGCCCCGCCGACGTGGTGGCATTGCTCCCCGTCTCGGCGGAGTTCGCGGTGGCGATCAACGACTGGGCAACTCGCCAAGCACGCTGATTCCACCACCGCGAGCGTCCTGCGGGATACCCGATCCACTGGAAACTCGGTGCACCGGAAAACTCAGCGGCTGACCGCTTTCTGATACCGGTAGATCGCGAACGGTACGAACACGATCAGTATCAGCGCCGTCCACAGGAGCGACGCGAGGATCGGATTCTGCAGCGGCCAGACGTCCGGCGGCGGAACCATCGGGTTGGTGTTCCCGAACAGGTTTCGCACGGCCTGCGTGAGTGCCGACAGCGGATTCCACTCGGCGATCGTGCGGAGTACCGGCGGCATGGACGACGGATCGACGAAGGTGTTCGCGACGAACGACAACGGGAAGATCACCATGAAGCTCGCGTTGTTGAACACCTCGGGCGTCCGGACCCACATTCCGACCACGGCCATCACCCACGACAACGCGTAGGCGAACAGCAGCAACAGAAGGTAACCCGCTACGGCCTCCCCGAACGACGAGTGGATCCTCCACCCCACCACCAGACCGGTCAGCGACATCACCACGAGGCTGACCACGTTGATGAGCACGTCCGTGGTCGTCCGTCCGATCAGGACGGCCGAGGGTGCCATGGGCAGCGACCGGAACCGATCGATGATGCCTTTCTGCAGGTCTTCGACCATTCCCAGACCGGTCCACGTGGACCCGAAGATCACCGTCTGAGTGAAGATGCCGGCGATGAGGAATTCGCGATACGACATTCCGGGAATGTCGATCGCGCTACCGAACACGTAGGCGAACAGCAGCACGAACATGATCGGCGAGAGCATCGTGAACACGATGAGATCGGGCACACGCTTGATCTTGATCATGTTGCGCTTGGCTATGGTGAGGCCGTCCGATGTGACCAGCTGTACCGAATTCACTGCGCCGCCTCCTCTGTCTTCTCTGCCTCGTGGCCCGTCAGGGTGAGGAACACGTCGTCGAGTGTCGGCTTTCGCAGTGCCACATCGGTCACGCGAACGCCCGCCACCGCGAGCTTCCCCAGCGCCGCGACGAGGGCTTCGGCGCCCGCCCCGCCCCCCGCGCCACTCAGGGGGACGGTGAGCGTTCCGGTTCCCGAATCGAGCTGGATCTCACCCGACGCGACCGAGGCGAGTTCGCGGCATGCGACTTGCTGGTCTCCGGCATCGGGCACACCGATTTCGATGCGTTCACCACCCACCTGGCTCTTGAGTTCGTCCGCATCACCGCGCGCGATGACCTTGCCGCGGTCGATCACCGCGATGTCGTCGGCGAGGCGCTCGGCTTCGTCCATGTACTGGGTGGTGAGCAGGAGCGTGGTGCCACGCGCCACAAGCGTGTCGATGACCTCCCACAATCCGAGCCGCGCCCGGGGGTCCAGGCCGGTGGTGGGCTCGTCGAGGAAGAGCACCGGCGGTTCGGCGACCAGCGCGCCGGCGAGGTCGAGACGTCGGCGCATACCTCCCGAATAGCCCTTGACCGGGCGATCTCCTGCCTCTTCGAGGTCGAACTGCGCGAGCAGTTCGCGCGCTCTCTCCCTGCTGCGTTTGACGCCCAGGTGGTAGAGCCTGCCGACCATCTCGAGGTTCTCGAAACCGGTGAGGTATTCGTCCACCGCCGCATACTGCCCCGACGCTCCGATGTGGGAGCGGAGTGCGCGGGCGTCGTTCACGACGTCGAAACCCGCGACCCGCGCGCTTCCGGCATCGGGCACGATCAAAGTGGTGAGTACCCGGACCGTCGTCGTCTTGCCTGCCCCGTTGGGACCGAGCAGCGCCGTGACCGTCCCTTCGGGCACCCGGAGGTCGATGCCGTCGAGGGCTTTGACATCTCCGTAGGTCTTGATCAGTCCTTCTGCGACTATGGCGTCGGCCATGAGTCCTCCCTGACTGGTGGTTGCGTCGTCAGTCTGCACTACAGGACCGACACGTTTCGACCGGTTTTCTCATCGCAGAAATCGCACACTTTCGGAATCGGCTGCTCCGGCAGTACCCGATGCACCGGCCGCCCGAGGTGCGAACCCGGACTGTTCGGGGTGAGGTACGCGTGAATTCGAAGGTTGGGGCACGTCGCCCAGCACAGGTGGGTAAGCAGCGGCCTGCCCCGCGACGGAGACCGGGCGTCAGGGCCGATCACCGCCCGAAATCGTTGGCGCGGAATCATATCGCGTGCTCTACTGAACGCTCATTCCAGGAGAAGGGGACCTGTATGACCGTACGATTCCTCCGACGCACCGCCGCTTCCGCTCTCGTTGCCGCAGGCATGTTCACCGGACTCGGCGTGGGCGCCGGAACAGCTGCTGCCGAGAGTCCGATTCCGATGAACCGCTGCTGGGGCGTGAGCCCTTACATCGTGGACCAGCCGTATGCGCCGGCACGGCTGTTCGGATGGCAGACCGAACCGGGAAGGATCGAGCTGTCCCTACCCGACGTATCCAGCCTGTGGTTCTTCGCCGGTGGATATCGGTCCGACGTGCGCCTGGACTGGCACAACCGCAACACGGGTGCACGCGGAACCCTCACCGACTCCGTCACCGTCGCCTATCCGGGCAGCGGAGTGGCGCGTTTCGATGTGCGTTCGGGCCCCGGCGACGTCGAATTCACCGTCAGCGCAGTGAACAGCATTCCTTTGTGGGCCATCCCGACCACGTCGTGCGGTGGCGTCGTCACGGTCTGGTAGTCGAACGCGCCAACCGGGACAGCTGTACCCAATCCAGAACCGGCCGGGGAATCCGCATCCCCGGCCGGTCGCGGGGCACGAGGACGCGTAACGCACCCGGGGCGACGGTGCAGCGCACCGGCGACGGCATCCGCACCGACTCCCCGTCCACACCGACCGCGATGTCGTGTTCGCCCGAAAACACCACGACTTCCGTGGCCGTGCGCTGGACGAGACCTTTGGTTCGCGCGCGGCGAAGAACTCCGACGATCTGGCCGGCCCCCTGCACCGACAGAGCGATCACGCCGAGCCTGCCTCGATCGAGCCGAAGACGCCGGCCCATCCCTACCAGGTCGTCCGTGGTGTACGGATTGTTGCTGACGAGCAATGCGCGTGGACCCTCGAGGACCGTGCCGTCGATACGTGCGCACAATGCCCCGTGTGCGCTGGTGGCCAGCAGGTCGGGCAACAGGTCGAGAACGGTCTTCGCCTTGTCGTCACGGTAGTGCGGGCTTTCCACGATCTCGGCGTAGACCCCGAAGGACGCGTTGTTGACGAAGGGCCGACCGTCGATGTGTCCGAGGTCGACGTGCAGTTCGACTCCGTCGCGCAGCGCCTCGAGACCGGCCACGGGGTCTTCCCTGTCCAGTCCGAGGTCGAGCGCGAAGTGGTTGCGTGTGCCGGCACTGATCACCAAGAACGGAATCCCTTGTTCCGCAGCCACTCCCGCGACCAGAGCCTGAGTGCCGTCGCCACCGGCAACACCGAGCAGATCGGCTCCCCGCGCCACCGCCCGGCGCGCGAGCGCCTGGACATCGACGAATTCGGGCCCGTCGAGTACTACGACCTCGGCACCGAGTTCCTCGGCACGTCGTCGCAGGTCGAAACGAACGACTTTGCCACCACCGGAGTGCGGGTTCATCACGAGAAACGGCCGGTGCACAGTCTCCGCGGGGTATTCGGACATCGTGGATTCGGAAGCACGGATCCTCAGAGCGGCGCGGGCAGATCCGAATGCCGCGAGCACGAGAGCCACCTCGAGCGGAATCACCCACAACTCGCGTTCTCGCACGATTACGACCAACACGACGATCGGAGCGCACAGCGCCGACACCAGCGCCGCCAGCCGGAGAACACCACGCCACGTGAGAAACCCGTACACCGCAGCGACGGCCACCACCACGGCCGCGATGCTCGTCACCGTGAACAGCACTGCCCCGCGCAGGCCCGCAACCACGATCGGTACGACCAGGGCCGCCGCGAGAAGAATCCAGGCGAGGCGTGCCCACCACAGTGCGAAACCGTTGTGGGACTCGTACACAGGTGCGGTCATCGTCGAGTTCCGGGCGCGCGGAGCGCGGTCACCGAGACCGTGCGGCTAAACCGCCCGGATGCGCCTACACATACGTACGCGGGTTCCAGGTGGAGACTGCCCAGATGACCACCACGTCGAGCGCGATGATGAGAATGGACCACCAGGGGTAGTACGGCAGCCACAGGAAGTTGACGATGATGGAAATCGCCGCGATGACGATGGCTGTCACGCGTGCCCAGGTGGCGCCCGTGAAGAGCGCCGCACCGATGAGGATCATCAGCGCACCGACCACGATGTGGATCCAGCCCCACGTCGTGACGTCGAATTCGTAGGTGTAGGCCACACCGACGACGAAGATTTCGTCCTCCGCGACCGCCGCGATTCCCTGCAGGAGGGACACCACGCCGAGTGTCGCGAGGATGATGGCAGCACCTACCGACGTTCCCGCGGCAATGCCTTGTTTCACGCTGGGGTCTCGTCGGGTCGCACGCATTTCTTCGGACATGGTCGTCCCTTTCGGAGGCGAGTGATAGTCGTAGTATGCGCGCGCCGACCACTCACGTCCGCAAGATCGAATTTTCTCTCCGATAGCCACGTCCGACTCGTAACATCGGCTCGTCGTCCGAGACTCGACCGTCCTCGTCTCCGCAGACCGACGTCGGAGACGTGTGGAAGCATGGCTACCGGAAACGGTTTTCGGTCCACACGCTGCATCCACCGGACACGTGTCGAAGGGACGCAGGATGTCCAGCTCCATATCGGCCGGCGGACCGGATGAAAACGCCGGTGCGAATGCACAAGCCGACAAGACGACCCGCTCGTCGTGGATCCGGCTGAGTGCGCTCGTCGCCGGACTCACCGCAGTCGTCGGCGTGATGCTCCTCGCCTTCGCGCTGCCTGCCATCCATGGCGGACCCCACGACATGAGACTCGGCTTGGCCGGGCCTTCGCCCGCAGTCGACGCCGTCGCAGGAAACCTCACCCCCGATGAATGGGACGTTGTCCGCTTCGACACTCCCGAAGACCTCATCGCCGGCATCGAGAATCGCGAAGCTGCAGGCGGACTCGTTTTCGCGGCCGACGGTGTGGATGTCTACACGGCCACCGCGGGTGGCGCACCCGGCGCCGCGGCCGTCACTGCCCTCGGAACGAGCATCGCCCAGCGGCAGCAAGTGCCGGTACGGACGCACGAACTGGTGGCCTTCCCTGCGGACGACCCCCGAGGAGCCGGACTGACCGCCGCAGCGCTTCCGATGGTCTTCGGTGGACTCATTCCGGCAATTGCACTGACGCAGCTGTTCCCCGGACGCAACCGCCTGCTGCTGCGCTTCGTCGGCGTCGTGGCTTTCGCAGTGATCGCCGGTGCCGCGCTCACCGCCATCCTCCAGTTCGGCACCGGGTCACTGGCCGGAAACTACTGGCTCACCGCAGAGGGTCTCGCGCTCGGCATGGGCGCGCTGGCGTTGACCGTCCTCGGCCTCGAAGCCCTGCTCGGTCCGGTGGGCATCGGCCTCGGCGCTTTTCTGATGATGTTCGTGGGCAATCCACTCTCGGCGCTCGGGACCGGGAGCAACTGGCTTCCCGACGGATGGTCCACTTTCGGGCAGCTGCTGCCCCCCGGGGCGACCGGTTCACTCCTGCGCGCGAACGCGTTCTTCGGCGGCATCGGCAGCGGGTTCCCGAGCGTAGTGCTCGCTTGCTGGGTCGCGTTCGGCCTCGTCCTCGCGCTGATCGCCGCACGCCGCGAACCGAGGGGCGCGACCACAGCCGTCGACCCAGAATGAAACGGGGCATGGGATCCGTCCGCGCCCGATCGCAGTTCAGCGGGTGAGGACGAGACCGGACGTCGGCACGCCCGTGCCCGCTGTGACGAGCACGTTCTCGACGTCGTCGACCTGGTTGCACGACGTCCCGCGGATCTGGCGGACCGCTTCTGCGATTCCGTTCATGCCGTGGATGTACGCCTCGCCGAGTTGCCCACCGTGGGTGTTGATAGGCAGCCTGCCACCGAGTTCGATCCCGTCGGCCACGAAGTTCTTCGCATCGCCCCGGTCACAGAATCCCAGTTCCTCGAGTTGCATGAGCACGTACGGCGTGAAGTGGTCGTACAGGATCGCAGTCTGAATGTCCTTCGGGCCGAGGCCCGATTGTTCCCACAGCTGATTCCCGACGATGCCCATCTCCGGGAGACCTGCGAGCCCGTCGCGGTAATAGCTCGTCATGATGTATTGGTCCGGTCCGCTGCCTTGCGCCGCCGCCGCGATCACCGCGGGCACCTGCTTCAGATCCTTCGCACGCTCCGGTGTGGTCACCACCAGCGCGACACCCCCGTCCGATTCCTGACAGCAATCGAGCAGCCGCAACGGTTCCGCGATCCAGCGGGAATTCTGGTGGTCGTCCAGGGTGATGGGTTTTCCGTAGAAGAACGCCTTCGGGTTGTTCGCCGCGTGGGCGCGGTCCGCGACGGCCACCGCTCCGAAGTCCGCACCGGTGGCACCCGAGACGTGCATGTACCGCTGCGCCACCATCGCGACGAACGATGCGGGTGTGCTCAACCCGTGCGGGTAGGAGAACGCGTTGTCGGTACCGGAGGCGTTGACCTGGGCGGCGAGCGTGCTGTTCACCTGCCCGTATCGCGCGCCGGAACGTTCGTTGAACGCGCGGTACGCAACCACGACGTCGGCCACGCCGGTCGCGACAGCCATCGCCGCCTGCTGCACGGTGGCGCAGGCCGCACCGCCGCCGTAATGGATGCGCGAGAAGAACTTCAGGTTCGGGATGCCCACCGCTCGCGCGACCGCGACTTCGGTATTGGTGTCCATCGTGAACGAGACCAGGCCGTCCACGTCGGAGGGGGCGAGTCCGGCGTCGTCGAGCGCGTCCCGCACGGCTTCCGCCGCGAGTCGCAGTTCGCTCCGGCCGGAATCCTTCGAGAAGTCGGTGGCACCGATGCCCGCCACGACCGCCCTGCCCGACAGACCGCTCATTCGGCATCTCCGATCACGAGGGTGGCCTTCGCGGTGATGTGGTCGCCCAGCGCATTACGCCCGACGACGTCGACGGTGACCAGACCGTCGTCGACGGCCGCCACCGTGCCGGCGAGTGTGAGGGTGTCGTACGCGTACCAGGGCACGCCGAGGCGTAACGAAATCGACCGCACGACGGCACGAGGACCTGCCCAGTCCGTGACGTACCGCTGGACGAGGCCGGTGTCGGTGAGGATGTTGACGAAAATGTCCTCGGACCCGCGCTGCCGCGCCTTGTCGCGATCGTGGTGCACGTCCTGGAAGTCGCGGGTGGCCAACGCCGTCGAGACGACGAACGTCGGGTCGGCGTGAATCGACAAGGGTGGGAGCGCCTGCCCTGCCGTCACCGCATCGATGCTCACGAATCCTCCTCGAGGGGCTTCCAGGCGTACAGCGTCCACGGGGTTCCTTCGGTGTCGTCGTCGCCGGGAAAGTCGAGATAGGTTGCCTCCACGGGCATTCCGATTCTCACGTCCGACGGGTCGATTCCCCGGAGTTCTCCGAGCATGCGCACGCCCTCGTCGAGTTCCACGAGCGCGACGACGAAGGGAACCTGCCGGCCCGGAACTTTCGGGGCATGGTGGACGACGAAACTGAACACCGCACCCCGGCCCGACGACACCACGTAGTCGGTCGTCTCGTCCTTGTCGAGCCACAGCGCCGGTACCGGCGGGTGTTGCAACGTGCCGTCGGGGCGGCGCTGGATGCGCAACTCGTGGCCGGCGACGCCGTCCCAGAAGAACTGCGTGTCGCGCGATGCGGACGGCCGCATCATCCGTGACGGGTCCAGATCCTCGGGCACCGTGGCCCGCGGGGCGGAGTCGGCAGCCTCGCCCGGCGGAGCGAATTTGAGGATGCGGAACAGCATTTCGGCGACGACCTCGTCGCCGACCTTCCACACGTTGCGGGTGGTGAAGAACCACCCTTCCCCGAGACCGGTTTTCTTCGGACCCACCACATCCTCGAGCGTGGACTCGATGGTCACGTGCTCACCGTGGCGAAGATAGCGGTGGTAGGTCTGGTCGCAGTTGGTCGCGACCACCGAGGTGTACCCCGCGTCGTCGAGGATCTGCGTCATCCGGCCGAGTGGATCGTCCTTCTCCCGCTCGGCACCGAGACCCCGCATCGTCCAGACCTGAGCCATCGCGGGCGGTGCGACCGGACCGTCGTGCCCGGCTGCCACCGCAGCGGACTCGTCGGTGTAGATCGGGTTGTCGTCACCGATCGCCTCGAGCCAGTTCCGGATCATCGGGAGATTGACGGGATCGCGACCGAAGCGGGGTGCGGACGGTCCGTCGTTACGCACGCGTTCGGCGGCCGCAAGGATCTCGTCGGCCGTGCTCTCCGCGCCGGCCGTCTGTGCGCCTGTCACCGCGGTACCCGGGGCATACCCAGACCGGCGGTGGCGATGAGTTCTCGCATCACTTCGTTGACCCCGCCCCCGAACGTGATCACCACGTTCCGCTTGGCCATCATGTCGAGCCAGCGCAGCAGATCGGCCGTGTCGGTGTCGGCCGGGTCGCCGTGGCGTCCGACGATCTCCTCGGCGAGCCGGCAGACCCGCTGGATCCGTTCCGTGGCGAACACCTTGGTGGCCGACGCGTCGGCGATGTCGACGGCGTCGTTCTCACTCGCCGCGACCTGCCAGTTGAGAAGCTCGTTGAGCCGATGTGTCGCGTGGATCTCGCCGAGTGCGCGGCGCACGTCGGGTTCGTCCAGGAGGTTGTGCCGTCGGACCCAGTCCTGCAGATGGTCGTAGATGCCCGCGACCCGGCCCGCCGGTCCGAGCATCACGCGCTCGTGGTTGAGCTGCGTGGTGATCAGCCGCCAGCCCTTGTTCTCCTCACCGACGAGCATGTTCGCCGGCACCCGCACATCGTTGTAGTACGTGGCGTTGACGTGGTGCGCGCCGTCGCACGTGATGATGGGCGTCCAGCTGAATCCCGGGTCGGTCGTGTCGACGATGAGAATGGAGATACCCCGGTGCCTCGAGTCGGCCGAGCCGGTGCGGACAGCGAGCCAGATGTAGTCGGCGTCGTGACCCCCGGTGGTGAAGATCTTCTGCCCGTTGACCACGTACTCGTCGCCGTCACGTACAGCGGTGGTGCGCAGCGCCGCGAGGTCCGTCCCGGCTTCGGGCTCGGAGTAACCGATGGCGAAATGGACCTCACCGGCGAGGATTGCGGGGAGGAACTTCCGCTTCTGCTCGTCGGTTCCGTAGACCTGCAAGGTGGGACCGACGGTCTGCAACGTGACACCGGGCAGCGGCACGTCGGCACGCATGGCTTCGTTGGCGAAGATCTGCTGCTCGACGTCGCCGAAGCCGTGGCCGCCGAACTCGACGGGCCATCCCACTCCCAGCCATCCGTCCTTACCCATTCGGCGGACCACCTCACGGTAGGTGGGGCCGTGCCGCTCGGTGCGCATGATCGCGGCTTCGTCGGCGGAGACGAGATTCGAGAAGTAGCTGCGCAACTCGGCTTGCAGCGCACGCTGGTCGTCGGTCAGATCGATGAACACCGGGCCCCCACGAGGTCGAGTCGGTACGAAGCGCCGCCGAGCCACCGTGCAAGGTCCTTGGCGGTCGACGAGTATCTGTGCAGCGGATAGGTCGCATCCACTCCGATGCCGCCGTGCAGGTGGTGCAACACCCGCATGGCGGGAGGAAGTTCCGCAGCGATCCAGTACGCGGTGACGTCGAGATCGTCGTCGGCGTCGAGACCTCGGGAGACACGCCAGACCGAAGACAATGCGGCGACGTGCAGGGTCCGGGCGGTGACGTAGACATCCGCGATCTGCTGGGCCACTGCCTGGAAGGTGGCGAGCGGCTTACCGAACTGGTGCCGCTCACTGACGTGACGGGCAGTGAGATCGGTTGCTCCCGAGAGCAATCCGTCCGAGTAGGCGGCTGTCGCGGCGATTGCCAGACGGTAGAGCGTCGCCACGGACTCCGCACCGTCGAGGCCGTCGCCGAGCAGGGTTCCCACCGCTCCGTCGAGCCGCATCGAGAACTCGGGGTCGCCGACCGCGGACGGACTCTCCCTCAGCGTGACGCCCTCGGCGTTCGGGTCGACCGCGACGACCCCGGAGTCGGTCGGTACCAGGACGAACCGCGCGCGATCGGCGTAGGGCACGGCCACGAACGATCCGGTGACGGCGTGCCCGCCGTCGGTGGCGGTGACGGTGGCCCCGTCGAGCCGCATCGAGAACTCGGGGTCGCCGACCGCGGACGGACTCTCCCTCAGC
>NZ_JAXION010000074.1:0-21491 GCF_049311045.1 Rhodococcus sp. 7Tela_A2
CCCACGAGGGAATACTCGAAGACCAGGGCCGCAACCCCATCGACTACTTCGGTACGAAAGGTGTCGCCGCCGGCGACGTGCTCCAGGACGCGGGGGCGGGGGCCCGCCCCGAGCACCCCCCCCCCCCCGGGGGGGGGCCCGGGGGGGGGCCGGCGTCGTTCTGCTGCCGGGTGGCGGCGTGTTCGTCAGGCGCGCGCGAACCGGGCCGGTTCGGTGCCGGGCAGTCGGCGGACCCGGCCTCGCTCGATGAGCTGCCGCACGTGTGCGGACCCTTCCGCGAGTGCCATCTTCTTGCCCTGCATGGGCGTCTCGTCCCACGGGCGGTACCAGCGCATCCTCGACGTGGCCTCCCAGAGCGTGAGTTCTTCGTCGCCGAACGCGTCGTAGAGGTCGTCGAGGCGCTGGTCGTGGTGCGCGATGAGTTCCCCGGCCCGGCGGGGCAGATCGTCGATCTCCTGACGGTGCGCGGGCAGGGTCCGCCGGACGGGCAGTGTCGACACGGCCCGCAGCGAGTCCAGATACTCGCCGAGCGCGTCGCGCTCCGGGAGCGGGAAGTCGAATTCACCGACGTGCGGGGTGGTGGTGGCCAGCACATGGTCTCCGCTGAACAGCACTCCGTGGTCCTCGAGAAGGAAACACGCGTGGCCGGCCGTGTGCCCCGGAGTCAGGACGGTGCGCAACGAGCGGCCCGCCAGGGGGATCACCTCGTCCGCCGCGAGTTTGCGGTCGGGAAGGATGTCCGGACGGCCGGGCGGGTAGACCGCCGTTTCCCTGTGCCGTTCGATCTCGGGTTCGGGCGCCCCGGCGCGGCGCAGCAATTCCGCCTCCTCCGCGCTCCGGTCGGCTCCGGAGGTCATCGCCTCGAGGTGCGCGAAATCGGCCTCGTTCATGGCGACCCAACACCCCGACGCCTCACGGATTCTGCCGGTGAGGCCCACGTGATCGGGGTGGAAGTGGGTGACCACCACGCCTTCGACGTCGGTCACCGACAACCCGGCGACCGCCAGCCCGGCCTGCAGGGCCGCCCAGGACCTGTCGTCGTCCCATCCGACGTCCACGAGGACCACTCCGCCAGGCGATTCCATCACGTAGACCTGGGTGTCTCCGACGGGCAGGTCTGCCACCGGGACCGGTACGACATGTATGCCGTCTCCGATATCGCGCGCTTCGGTCATCCGTGATTCCTCCCAAAGAAGTGTGACTTCCGATCGAAGCTACACAAAAGGTTCAACTATTTTGAGGAAGGGGTTCGATGATCGCCACGATCGAGCGGATCTCCCCCGCCGGAATCTCGAAGTGCTCGGTGACCGACACGGACGTCTCGGACGTCGGACCCGCTGCGACATCGAGCACGAAGCGTGCGACGACGCTGTGGTGCCACTCGTGGAACTGCAGGTCGCGCACCCTCCGAATGGGCAGGTACTCGGCGCCGTGTTCGAGTCGGTGACGGATCTCCGCGCCGCTGTCGCCGGTGCGCTGCCCGTTCTCCACCCGCCACGCATCTGCCGCGAGACGCACGTCGGTGGCGTCGTGCCGGATGAGGGACCGGATGTACGCACGGGCCATCGCCACCCGCGGGCTCTCCCCGGGCGCGGTGGCATGCTCGGCGAGAGCAGCCATCACGGCCGGCGCCCAGTCGGCGCGACAGATCACCAGGTCGGGCAGGTATGGGTGCGGGCGGTTGTATTCCAGTGCGCTCCCGTCGATCCGGGCACAGTGCAGGCCCGCGGCCTGTGCGACCGCGACCGGTGCCGCCGAGTCCCATTCCCACTGGCCGCCCGCGTGGATATAGGCGTCGGCCTCTCCACGGACCACCGCCATCGCCTTCGCGCCGGCCGACCCCATCCGGATCAGGTCCGCACCGAGGTCGCGTGCGAGGTCGAACACGAACGCGGGTGGCCTGCTTCCGCTGATGACGATGCGGGGGCGTCGGCGCATCGGTCGCGGTGCCGGCGCCGCATCGTCGGTGCCGTGTACGACGCCGATGGCCGGTTGTGCGACCGCTCCCGCGGTGAGCCCCTTACCGGCTTCCCACAGTGCGACGTGCACCGCCCAGTCGCTGTGGCCGGGCATACCGTATTCCTTCGAGCCGTCCAGGGGGTCGACGATCCAGACGCGGTCCGCGTCCACCCGGGACGGATCGTCGGCGGATTCCTCGGAGAGCACCGCATCCCCCGGACGCGCCGCGGCGAGCCGCTCGAGGATGTAGGTGTCGGCGGCGTGGTCGCCGCGACGGCCCAGCTCACGACCACCGAGGGCATCGCCCTCGATCGCGCGCACGGTCAACAACAATTCTCCTGCGCCTGAGGCAATCTCGGCAGCGAGCCGGGCGTCTTCGTGGTGGGCGTCGTCGGTCATGCCGTCAACAATTGCACGACGAGCGCTGCCTGGGCTGTCGCGGTGCCGTCATCGGGGCGCAGGACCAGCTCCGGGGCACGGGGCGGTTCGTACGGGTCGTCGATTCCGGTGAACCCGGTCAGCTCCCCCGCCCGGGCGCGCGCGTACATGCCTTTCGGGTCGCGGGCTTCGCATTCCGCCAGCGGTGTATCGACGAACACCTCGACGAACGGAATGCCGGCGTCCTCGTGCTGCTGCCGGATGCGTTCGCGGTCGGCGCGGTACGGACTGATGAGCGCACAGATCGCGACCAGGCCGGCGTCGGCCATCATCTGGGCGACCGCTCCTACGCGGCGGACGTTCTCCGCCCGGTCGGCCGGGCCGAACCCGAGATCGGAATTGAGTCCGTGCCGGAGGTTGTCACCGTCGAGGCGGTAGGCGGGGATGCCCTGCGCGATCAGGCGGCGCTCGAGTTCGACGGCCACCGTGGACTTGCCCGACGCGGACAGCCCGGTGAGCCACACGGTCGCACCCGATCGTCCCCGGTCGGCGCGCGCGACTTCCGCCGAGTGCCACACCACCCCGGCCTCACCGAGAGTCGGGCCGGTGATCATCCCGGCTGCGACGGTGTTGCCGGTCCTGTCGTCGACGAGTACGAAACTGCCGGTGGTCCGGTTGCGCCGGTACGGGTCGAACAACAAGGGTTGCTGCGTTCGCAGTTGCACCCGCCCGATGTCGTTGAGAGCCAGGGAAGTGGCTGTCTCGTCGCGGTGCAGGGTATCGACGTCGAGCCGGTAGTCCAGACGCACCACCCGCGCGGTGACGGACCGGGTGGTGTGCAGCAGGACGTAGCGGGCGTCCGGGTCCAGCGCGGCGCGGTCGTCGAGCCAGCACACCATCGCGTCTATCTCGTGTCCGGCGAGTGGCCGGTTGTTGGGCCTGCACAGCATGTCCCCGCGGCCCACATCGAGGTCGTCCTCGAGGTCGATGCACACCGCGGCGCCCGCATACGCGTGATCGAGCGCGGTGCCGCCCGGTCCCCAGATGTTGCGCACGTGCGTGCCGAAGCCGGAGGGAAGCACCACGACTTCGTCTCCGGGCGCGAATCCGCCGCCCGCGACGGTCCCGGCGTATCCGCGGAAGCCGGGGCGATCGCCGCTGTGTGCCGGCCGGATCACGTACTGCACGGGCAGGCGCGCATCGATGAGATTGGTGTCGGACGCGACGTGCACCTGTTCGAGGTGGTGCAACAGCGAAGTTCCCTCGTACCACGGCATGTTCGCCGTCCGGGACACGACGTTGTCCCCGTGCAGCGCGGAGACGGGAACGAACGTGAGATCGGGAATGTCGAGTTTTGTCGCGAACTGCCGGAATTCGTCGCACAGTTCGTCGTACCGCTGCTGCGACCAGTCCACCAGGTCCATCTTGTTGATGCACAGGACCACGTGGCGCACGCCGAGCAGACCGGCGAGGAAGGCATGGCGGCGCGTCTGGCGGACGATGCCGTTGCGGGCGTCGACGAGGACGAGCGCGAGATCCGCGGTGGACGCGCCGGTGACCATGTTCCGGGTGTACTGCTCGTGGCCCGGAGTGTCGGCGATGACGAACGTCCGGTTCGCCGTGGCGAAGTATCGGTAGGCCACGTCGATCGTGATGCCCTGCTCCCGTTCCGCCCGCAGGCCGTCGGTGAGCAGCGACAGGTCGGCGCGGTCGGCACCGCGGTCGTGACTGGTGCGGGTCACCGCGTCGAGCTGGTCTTCGAACACCGACTTCGAGTCGAACAGGAGCCGTCCGATCAGCGTGGATTTGCCGTCGTCGACGCTGCCGGCGGTGGCGATGCGCAGCGGACCCGGCATCAGAAGTAACCCTCTTTCTTCCGGTCTTCCATTCCGGCTTCGGAGATGCGGTCGTCGGCGCGGGTCGCGCCTCGCTCGGTGACGCGGCTCGCCGCGACTTCGGTGACCACCTCGTCGGCCGTGGTGGCCGCGGATTCGACGCATCCGGTGCAGGTCGCATCGCCCACCGTCCGGAATCGCACCAGGGTGTCGCGGGGGGTTTCGCCGGGCAGCAGGGTGAGGAAACGGGTGTGCGCGAGCAGCATTCCGTCTCGCTCGACCACCGGACGCCGGTGGGCGTAGTACAGGGACGGCAGGTCGACGCGCTCGTCCCGGATGTATCGCCAGATGTCGAGTTCGGTCCAGTTCGACAGCGGGAAGACCCGGACATGCTCGCCCACGCGGTGCCGGCCGTTGTAGAGGTGCCACAGTTCGGGGCGCTGGGCCTTCGGGTCCCACTGCCCGAACTCGTCGCGCAGGCTGAAGACGCGTTCTTTGGCGCGCGCCTTCTCCTCGTCGCGGCGGGCGCCGCCGAACACGGCGTCGAATCCTCCGTCCCTCAACGCCCGCAGAAGAGTTCCGGTCTGCAGCCGGTTACGACTCGCGCGGGGCCCGTCGTCCTCCACGGCCCGTCCGGCATCGAGATCATCCTGGACCGAGGCGGTCACCAGGCGAACTCCCTGGTGCGCGACCGTCCGGTCGCGGAACTCGATCACCTCGTCGAAGTTGTGTCCGGTGTCGATGTGCAGGACGGGGAACGGCGGCGGCGCCGGCCAGAACGCCTTCGTCGCGAGGTGGAGCATCACCGCGGAGTCCTTGCCGCCGGAGAACAACAGCACGGGTCGCGCGAAGGTCGCGGCGACCTCGCGGAAGATGTGCACGGACTCGGCTTCGAGCGCGCCGAGCAGGCTGAGCTCGTAGGAGGGATCCCGACGTGCACCGTCCCGGGATGGTCGTCGTGGCGGCACCGTCGTCATCGTGCGCTCCCAGCCCGGAGTTCTCGGTCCATATTTGTACCGAGTCGGTCGAAAAGGACTGCCACAGAATAGAACGAGTTTCAATTCCGGGTCAACGCCCCGATCTCGCTGTCGACGCCCGATCTCGCTACGGACGCCGGCCCCCGAGGTCCACCGTGACGGCCTCGGCGGCTCTCAGCAATGCCGATCCGCATCGCTCGACCTCCGCGCGGTCGACCTCCCGTTCGAGATGAAGTGCCAGCACGAGCGACTGATGACCGTCCGGGTCGAAGGCGGGCGCGGCGATCAGGTTGACGGGATGTGTGCGGTCCGTGTCCAGATCGGCGGGCAGCAGCACTCGTTCGCCCGGACTCGACACCAGTTCTGCGAGCATCTCCCGCAGATCGGGGGCCAGGTCGTGTGACACCACGCCGGCCATCAGCGCGTAGAGGCGCCGGCCGCCGCGGGTGAGCGACTCGACGAGATAGCCGGTGCGGCGGCACTCCTCGATCACGCGCCGCAGGTGTGCGCGATCGACGGACACCGGCAGGGTCGGTTCGCGACGCAGCCACCGCTCGATACGTTCGTCGGTATCCCACAGCACGTACATGAGCCCGACCGGCGGCGCGAAGGGGTAGACCTCCCCCACGCGGGCGGCCGCGGCGGCGCCGGCTCCCCCGACCACGTCGAGGATCGCGATCCGGTCGCCGACCACCGCCGACGCAGTACACATCACACCGAACTCCGAGCTCAGAGCAGCCAAGTGGCGGTGTGCGACCGGTCCCGACGCGACCCCGCGCTGCGCGGCGCGGCCCGCGACGATCAGCGCCGGGCCGAGGCCGTAGGACTTGTCGGCCGGGTCACGGATGAGGTAGCCCGCGTCGGTGAGTGCGGTGAGGATGCCCAGGCAGGTGGGTTTGCTCAGCCCGAGTTCGCGCGCCAGCTCCGACAGTCCGAACCTGAGACCCGGCCGGGCGACGAGATGGTCGAGGACCTGCACGACACGCTCGGTGGGCGGCGAGCGTCGACCGGCACCCGGCAGGGGCACTCCGATCCCCGCTTCGCCGCTGTCACTGCGACGAACCATTGACCCCTCCCTGGAACACGTTCTATCGTCGGCGCACCGGAGACTACCGCAGCGGTACATATATGGACCACAGGAGATCGACGTGCTCACCGATCCACTCACCGCGGCGATAGCCGAGGCCGAAAAAATCGTCGCCACCGCCCCGCACATCCGTACCGAGGCCGACCTCACCGAGGGCTACGGCTACCTGGCCGGAGGGATCGCCGCGTGTGTCCACGCCACGTGGGCGTACAGCAGCACCCATCCCGTGTTCGTCACCGGCACCGGCCCGTACGCGAAGATGGGCCTCGACAACCCGGACACGCTGTACTGGGGTGCGGTGGTGCGCGACAACGCCGAATACGTCGTCACCGGACGTCGCGGCACCACGTGCGACCTCAGTTTCCAGGTTCTTGCCGGCAACTACACCGACGCCGCGGTACCCGGCAACGTCACCGCCTTCGACGACCGCGCCCTGCGCATCGAGGACGACGGCAGTTTCGAAGTCCGGTTCGGGCCCGGGCCACGCGATCCCGACCGCAACTACTTCACGCTCGCGCCGGGATCGTCCCAGCTCGTTGTCCGGGAGGTCTACAGCGACTGGACGCAGCGACGCGGCACCCTGCGCATCGACCGCCTCGACACCCTCGGCACGGCACCTCCCGAGCTCACCCGCCAGGACGCGGTGACACGGTACGAGCGTGCCGGTCGCGCCCTCGTCTCGCGAGTGAAGACGTGGCTGCAGTTCCCCGAGTGGTTCTACCTGAAGCTTCCGGTCAACACCGTCACCGAACCGCGGCGGACACCGGGCGGGCTCGACACCCAGTACTCGTCGGTGGGTCATTTCGACCTGGCCGACGACGAAGCAATGGTACTCACCCTGCCCGCGACCGACGCACCGTATCTGGGCTTCCAGATCGGAAGCCTCTGGTACATCTCGCTGGAGTACACCCATCACCAGACATCGCTGAACAACACTCAGGCACAGGTCGATCCGGACGGGATGGTCCGGATCGTGGTGTCGGCCCGCAATCCCGGCCTCACCAACTGGGTGGAAACCCTCGGGCGCAGCCGCGGCATCCTGCAGTTCCGCTGGCAACGGCTCGATCGCGAGCTTTCTTCTGCGGACGGACCGGTGGCACAGGTCGTCCCGTTCGACGAACTCCCCGGCGCGCTGCCGTTCCACGAGTCGAACCGCATCACCCCCGAGGACTGGGCCGCGCGCATCGGGGCACGCCAGGCTGCCGTCGCCGATCGGATGCTCGGATGAGCGCCGCCGGCTTGTTGGAGGATCGCGTCGTCGTCATCTCCGGTGTGGGGCCCGGCCTGGGCGCCACCCTCGCCCTGCGATGTGCGTCGCACGGTGCCGACGTCGTCCTTGCCGCCCGCACCCGGGAACGGCTCGAGAAGGTGGCTGCGGAAGTCGAGGCGCTGGGACGTCGCGCGCTGCCGGTACCGACCGACATCACCGACGACGATTCCGTCTCGGAACTGGTCGACGCGGCGGAGGGCGAGTTCGGTCGCGTCGATACTCTCGTCAACAACGCATTCTCCGTTCCGTCGATGAAGCCGTTGGCGAACACCGATTTCCAGCAGATCCGAGACAGCGTGGAGCTGACCGTGCTCGCTGCGCTGCGGCTGACCCGCTCGTTCACGCCCGCGCTCACCGAATCGGACGGTTCGGTCGTCAACATCAACTCGATGGTCCTGCGTCATTCCCAAGAGCGTTACGGCAGTTACAAACTCGCGAAGTCGGCGCTGCTGGCGATGTCGCAGTCCCTCGCCACCGAACTCGGGCCGCACGGCGTACGGGTCAACTCTGTTGCCCCGGGATACATTTGGGGACCAACCCTTCGAGGGTACTTCGAGCACCAGGCCGGGAAGTACGGCACCACCGTCGAGCAGATCTACGAGCACACCGCCGCGGCCTCCGACCTGCGGCGCCTGCCGACCACCGAGGAGATCGCGGACACGGTGATCTTCCTGGCGTCACCGATGGCGTCGGCGATCACCGGGCAGTGCATCGACGTCAACTGCGGCGAATACCACCACTGAACGGGATACGAGATGAGCGAACGCACCACCGTGGGCACCACCGAGGACCTGCATGCCTCGGCGACGCGCATGACGGGACTGACGGATTTCGGCGGGGACGAGTACCTCGAGGCACTCGAGATACTGCTCGAGTCGTACGCGCGGGACGAAACACTCACCCCGCTCGGCAGCAAGATGTCGCGGGTGTTCCTTCGTGGTGCGCTGGTCGCGCGTCTGCTCTCGGAAGCCGCCTGGGCGCAGCATCCCGAGCACCGGGACGTTCCGGTCACCCGACCCATCTTCGTCACCGGTCTGCCTCGCACCGGCACCACCGCATTGCACCGCCTCCTGGCGGCCGACCCGGCGCATCAGGGCCTCGAGATGTGGCTCACCGAGATGCCCCAGCCCCGGCCGCCTCGTGAGAGCTGGGAACAGAACCCGGTATTCGCGGGGATCGAGGCCGGCTTCGCCCAGCACCACGTGGAGCATCCCGAGTTCATGGGTGTGCACTACATGTCGGCCGGGGAGGTGGAGGAATGCTGGCAGCTGCTCCGTCAGTCGTTCCGGTCGATCTCGTACGAATGCCTCGCGAATCTGCCGACGTACTCGCGCTGGCTCGCCGGGCAGGACTGGACCGGCGCCTACGCCCGGCACCGCAAGAACCTCCAGCTCATCGGGCTTCCCGACGCGGACAAGCGCTGGGTCCTCAAGAATCCGAGTCACCTGTTCGCGCTCGACGAACTCCTCACCGTCTACCCGGACGCACTGATCGTGGTGACACACCGCGACCCCCGGACGGTGATTCCTTCCGTGTGCAGCCTCGCGGCGCACGCCACCGAGGGATGGTCCGAGGCCTTCACCGGTGAGACGATCGGCCGCAGTCAGCTCGACCTGTGGGCACGCGGTTTCGACGACTTCACCCGGGCACGCGCCCGTCACGATCCCGCCCGATTCGTCGATGTCGACTACCGGGATTTCGTGGCGGACCCGTTGGGCAGCGTGGGCGCCCTGTACGACCGGTTCGGCATCCCGTTCACCGCCGGCGCCGAACGCGCGATGGCATCGCTGCACGACGAGAGTCGCAACGGGGCCCGGAAACCCGCCCATCAGTACACACTCGAGGAGTTCGGGTTGTCGGTGCAGGACGTCGACGAGCGATTCCCCTCGTATGCGTACCGCTGAGCCTGTTGCACAAAGCCGAGCGGCCCCCGGTGTGCCCGATCTACCTGCGCGTTCCCGCATGGGATGATGGACACATGCCCGCACCGCTTCCCCTCGACCCCATCGCCGAAGCCCACCGTCAATGGGTGGCCCACGGCTGGGGCGAAGTCGCGGACGGCATGGCCGCGGTGACCTCGGTGATGCGTGCGCAGCAGATCATGATGGCCCGTGTCGAAGAGGTCCTCAAACCGTTCGGTCTGACCTTCGCCCGGTACGAACTGCTGACGCTGCTGCATTTCACGAAGGCCGGGGCTCTCCCCATGGCGAAGGCCAGTGCGCGTCTGCAGGTGCACCCGACGAGCGTGACCAACGCGGTCGACCGACTCGAGGCCGCGAGTCTCGTGCGACGCACCCCGCACCCGAGCGACCGGCGCGCAACGCTCATCGAACTCACCGACCACGGTCGCGCGCTCGCGATAGAGGCCACCGAAAAACTCAACACCGAAGTGTTCGCGCGTCCCGGGATCCCGTCCGAACAGATCGACACGCTGCTGAGCATCCTCGCGACGATGCGTCACGACGCAGGAGATTTCGACACCGGGGGCACGCCCTCGAAGTGGTGAGCACCGGACGGCCGTGCTACACGAGAAACGCCGCCTCTTCCTCGGGGAAGGGGCGGCGTCGTCGTTCTCGCTGCGAACTAGGCGTGCTTGAAATCGGGCGTGCGCTTTTCCACGAAAGCCGCCATGCCTTCCTTCTGGTCGGCGGTCGCGAACGTCGAATGGAACACGCGCCGTTCGAATCTCACGCCTTCGGCGAGGGTCGTCTCGAACGACCGGTTCACCGCCTCCTTCGCCATGATCACGGCGGGCAGCGACATCGACGCGATGGTCGTGGCAGCGTCGAGAGCGACATCGAGCAGTTCGTCGGCGGGGACGACCCGCGAGACGAGCCCGGCGCGCTCGGCTTCCTCCGCGTCCATGTTGCGTCCGGTCAGGCACATGTCCATCGCTTTGGCCTTGCCCACCGCGCGCGTCAGACGCTGCGAGCCGCCGATGCCGGGAATGACACCGAGCTTGATCTCGGGCTGGCCGAACTTGGCGGTGTCGGAGGCAATGATGAAGTCGCACAACATCGCCAGCTCGCAACCGCCGCCGAGTGCGTAACCCGACACGGCCGCGATGATCGGGGTGCGAGCGGACGACAGCCGGTCCCACTCCGAGAAGAAGTCCTCGGCGTACACCTCGGAGAAGGTCTTGGGCGCCATCTCCTTGATGTCGGCGCCGGCCGCGAAGGCCCGCTCCGACCCGGTGAGCAGAATCGCCCCGATCTCACGGTCGGCGTCGAGTTCTTCGACCGCCGCGACCACTTCGCGCATCAACTGGCTGTTGAGTGCGTTGAGCGCCTTGGGCCGGTTGAGCGTGATGACGCCGACGCGGCCTTTGCGCTCGAGCAGGA
The DNA here is from genome assembly GCF_049311045.1 of Rhodococcus sp. 7Tela_A2. NCBI lineage: Bacteria > Bacillati > Actinomycetota > Actinomycetes > Mycobacteriales > Nocardiaceae > Rhodococcus > Rhodococcus sp. 7Tela_A2. The sequence goes on from NZ_JAXION010000074.1 coordinate 10,848, forward strand.
TGGTCTCGAAATCGGTCACTTGCTGTCCTCTGCGTTCGAGCGGTCACGAATGTCGTTGATGATGGCGGAGAAATCGAGCCCGCCACCACCACCGGTGTTGAACCGATGATAGAGCTCGGCGGCACGGAGGCCGAGTTCGGCCTCGACCCCGTTGGAGCGCACCGCGTTCGACGCCAGACCGAGATCCTTGTCCATCAGGGCAGCGGCGAAGCCCGGCTGGTAGTCGTTGTTGGCCGGGGTCGTAGGCACCGGGCCGGGAACCGGACAGTTGCTCGTCAGTGCCCAGCACTGGCCCGAGGCGTTGGACGCCACGTCGAACAGCGCCTGATTCTCGAGTCCCAGTTTCTCGCCGAGCACGAACGCCTCACTGATCGCGATCATCGAGACGCCGAGAATCATGTTGTTGCAGATCTTCGCAGCCTGGCCGTTGCCCGACCCGCCGCAGTGCACCACCTTGCGGCCCATCACGTCGAGGAGCGGCTGCGCGGCTGCGAAGTCCTCCTCGGTTCCTCCGACCATGAAGGCCAGCGTGCCCGCGGCGGCACCGGCCACACCGCCCGACACCGGGGCGTCGATCGCACGATGACCGGCGGCCTGTGCACGACCGGCGGCGTCGCGTGCATCGGCCACGTCGATCGTGGAGCTGTCGACGAAGAGCGTGTCGGGCTTTGCGGCTCCGAGGATTTCGTCGTACAGATCGAGGACGAGCGTGCCGTTGGGCAGCATGGTGATCACGACATCGGCAGCGGGGACGGCCTCGAGTGCGGACCCGACGACGGTGATGCCGTTCTTCGCTGCTTCCTCCTGCGCGGCGGGCACCGGGTCGTACCCGGTCACCGAGTACCCCGCCTTCGCGAGGTTCGCGGCCATCGGCCCACCCATGTGGCCGAGACCGAGGAAGGCGACGTTGGGGAGTTCACTCATCGGTCGTTCTCCTTCGGAGCGGCGAGCCCGAGTTCGAGGTCGCCGAGCGGCTGGAAGTATGCGTCGACGTCGGAAGCGGTGACGTCGGCGAGGGTCGCGGGCGACCAGTGCGGAGTGCGGTCCTTGTCGACCACCTGGGCACGGATGCCTTCGACGAGGTCGTGCGACGTCAGGGAGGCGGACGACACCCGGAATTCCTCGTTCAGTACCTCTTCGAGGCTGCCGAGTTGGCGTGCGTGACGAAGCGAACGCAACGTGACCTTCAGAGCAACCGGGGATTTTCCGAGGATCTGCTCGGCGGCGGTGCGAGCCTCGGGAACATCACTGCTGCGCAGGCGTTCGACGATCTCCTCGACGGTGTCCGCGGAATATGCGGCGTCGATCCAGTCGCGTTGCGCGAGCAGCGCCGAATCCGGTGCCGGCTGGGAGTATTCGGCGAGCGCGTCGTCGACCGAACCCGTCTCGAGTGCTGCGACGAACTTGTCGAGGGCGTCGGATGGCACGTAGTGGTCCGCGAAGCCGAGCGCGATGGCGTCGCCTGCCTTCATCCGGCCCGTCGTCAGCGCGATGTGGGTGCCGATCTCGCCGGGTGTCCGAGAGAGCAGGTAGGTCCCTCCCACGTCGGGAATGAACCCGATACCGGTCTCCGGCATCGCGATCGTCGAGCGTTCGGTGACGATCCGGACGTTGCCGTGTGCGGACACCCCGACGCCGCCACCCATCACGATGCCGTCCATGATCGCCACGTACGGCTTGGCGTAACGGCCGATGGCGGCGTTGAGGATGTACTCGTCGCGCCAGAACTCCTGGGAGCCGGTGCCGCCGTCACGTGCGTCGTGATAGATCGACACGATGTCGCCGCCGGCGCACAGTCCTCGCTCCCCCGCGCCACGAAGGACAACGGCGCGGACCGAGTCGTCGGATTCCCACGCCGAGAGCGTCTCCGCCATCGCACGCACCATGTCGTGGTTGAGCGCGTTGATCGCCTTGGGTCGGTTGAGGGTGATGCGTCCCAGTCCGTTCTTCGCCTCGACGAGGACCTCGGGTTCGTGCCCGGTCATTGCGCTCCGTTCTGCGCCGCGGCCACCACGCTGCGCGCGACGACCACCCGCATGATCTCGTTCGTTCCTTCGAGGATCTGATGCACGCGCAGGTCGCGCACGATCTTCTCGATCCCGTACTCGGCCAGGTAACCGTATCCACCGTGGAGTTGCAGCGCATCGTTCGCAACCTCGAACCCGGCGTCGGTGGCGAAGCGCTTGGCCATCGCGCACAGCTCCACGACATCCGGGGCACCGGTGTCGAGGGCGTCGGCGGCCCGCCACAGCAGTGTTCGTGCCGCTTCGAGTTCGGTACGCATGTCCGCGAGCCGGAACTGCAGCGCCTGCGAGTCGAGCAACCGGTCACCGAACGCCTTGCGTTCGGCGAGGTAGGCGACCGTCCGGTCCAGCGCGGCCTGGCCGCCGCCCACGGAACACGCGGCGATGTTGAGGCGGCCGCCGTTGAGGCCGTGCATGGCGATACGGAATCCGCCGCCCTCCGTGCCGAGGAGATTCGCGGCCGGCACGCGCACGCCGTCCAGGATCACCTGGCGGGTGGGTTGCGCGTTCCAGCCCATCTTCTTCTCGTTGGCACCGAACGACAGGCCCGGCGTGTCCTTGGGGACGATGAACGCCGAGATGCCGCGCGCACCGGTGTCGCCGGTGCGGGCCATCACCACGTACACGTCGGATGTTCCTGCGCCGGAGATGAACTGCTTGACTCCGGTGAGCACGTAGTCGTCACCGTCGCGCACCGCTTTGGTGCTGAGCGCGGCGGCGTCCGAGCCGGCGCCCGGCTCCGTGAGGCAGTAGCTACCGAGATGTTCCATCGAGGTCAGCTTCGGCACCCAGCGGTGGCGCTGGTCGTCGTCGCCGAACTTGTCGATCATCCACGTCACCATGTTGTGGATCGAGATGTACGCGGCGATGGACGGGCACCCCGTGGCGAGTTCCTCGAAGATGCGGACGGAGTCGAGGCGGCGAAGCCCCGATCCGCCCACGTCCTCGCGGACGTAGATTCCGCCCATGCCGAGCGCTGCGGCTTTGCGGAGCACGTCGACCGGGAAATGCTTGTTCTGGTCCCATTCCACCGCGTGGGGTGCCAGATACTCGGAGGCGAAGTCGCGGGCGGTGTCGCGAATCGCCTTGTCGTCGTCGGAGAGGGTGAACATCGGCGTACCGCCTAGTTCATCGTCGGGATGACGAAGTGATCGGTGTCCGCGACGTGAGCGCCCTCGATATCGCCTTCCTTGACACCGGACGGCCAGCGCTGCGTGACGGTCTTGGTCTTGGTGTAGAAGCGGAATGCGTCCGCCCCGTGCTGGTTGAGGTCGCCGAAGCCCGACGCCTTCCAGCCACCGAAGGTGTAGTACGCGATCGGAACCGGGATGGGAACGTTCACGCCCACCATGCCGACCTGGACGCGGGTCGTGAAGTCGCGGGCTGTGTCACCGTCCCGGGTGAAGATCGCGACGCCGTTGCCGTACTCGTGCTCGGACGGCAGTCGCAGTGCCTCCTCGTAGTCGCGTGCGCGCACGACGGTGAGCACGGGACCGAAGATCTCTTCCTTGTAGATCGACATGTCGGTGGTGACCCGGTCGAAGAGGGTCGCGCCGGAGAAGAAGCCACCCTCGTTGCCCTCGAGCACGAAACCGCGGCCGTCGACGACGAGTTCGGCGCCTTCCTCGACGCCCTGGGCGATGTAGTTGTGGACACGGTCGCGGGCGGCGGCCGTCACGAGCGGACCGAAGTCGGCTTTCTCGTCGAAGCTCGTCCCGATACGCAGTTCGGCGATGCGCTCCTGGAGCTTGGCCACGAGCCGGTCGGCGGTCTCCTCACCGACGGGGACGGCAACCGACAGTGCCATGCAGCGCTCGCCGGCCGAGCCGAATGCGGCACCGACGAGCGCGTCCGCGACCTGGTCGAGGTCGGCGTCGGGCATGATCACCGCGTGGTTCTTCGCGCCGCCGAAGCACTGGGCGCGCTTGCCGTTCTTCGCGGCGGTCTCGTAGATGTACTGGGCGATCGGGGTCGACCCGACGAATCCGAGGGCCTTGACCCGGGGATCCTCGAGCAGCACGTCGACGGCTTCCTTGTCGCCGTTGACGACGTTGAACACGCCGGCGGGCAGTCCGGCTTCGAGGAAGAGTTCGGCCAGGCGCAGCGGCACCGAGGGATCGCGCTCGGAGGGCTTGAGGACGAAGGCGTTGCCGGACACGAGCGCCGGAGCGGCTTTCCACAGCGGAATCATGGCCGGGAAGTTGAACGGGGTGATGCCCGCGACCACACCGAGCGGCTGGCGCATCGAGTACACGTCGATGCCGGTACCGGCCGATTCGGTGAACTCGCCCTTGAGCAGGTGCGGAGCGCCGAGCGCCACTTCCACGACCTCGAGGCCGCGCTGGATGTCGCCCTTTGCGTCGGGGATCGTCTTGCCGTGCTCGCTCGACAGCAACCGGGCGAGGTCGTCCATGTTGTCCTGGGCGAGTTGCAGGAAGCGCATCAGTACGCGAGCCCGCTTCTGCGGGTTCCACGCCGCCCATTCCTTCTGTGCGATTTCGGCGTCGGCGATCACGTTCTCGACTTCGGCGCGCGTGGCGAGCGGAACACGCGCCTGGACTTCGCCGGTGTTGGGGTCGAAGACGTCGGCGAAACGGCCGGATGTGCCGGAGACGTGCTTGCCGCCGACGAAGTGGGTCAGTTCTCGAATGCTCATGCGCGAACCCGTCCTTTGCTCGATAGTGGTGGCTGCGTCGTGGCAGCCGTGAAGAACCCGAAGTCTTCGCTCATCCTATAGTTGGAAGTCCATGTATGTCCAGGGTCACACCCCGTCCGCTACGCTCCGCATCATGACCCGCACGCGGAGGAACAGCACCGATGTGCTCGGGTTCTTGCTGCTGTGGGCGCTGGTCTCGCTACTCGCGTTCTCTCCCGCCGTCCCGGGCGACACGCTCGGCTCGCTACTGGCCGGTGTTCTCGTCACCCTCGTCGTGGTCGCCGCACTCACCGTCCGGCGCACCGACGATCTGTTGTTCGGACTGTCCCGCACACCTCGCGGGCCCACCGTGGCGGAACAACGGCTGCGCGGCGCGTTCCGGCGGCAATCACGTCCCGATGCCCCTGGGCGCCCGCGTCCGCGAGCGCCCGGCCCCGGTGCAGGGGCCGCGACGTCTCGTTTCGCCTGACCGGTCCCTGCTTCCTCGCGACCACACCCCTCACGAGGAAAACCGGGAGTCCCTGTGCCCAGATCATCCCAACGCGCCTCGGCACGGCGCGACAGCCACGTTCTCTCCGTCCGCGACGCGGAACGCCGGTTCGGCGACCTGCTCGTGTTCACCGCCGTCGATGTCGACGTGGCCGCGGGGACATGCTGCGCAGTCACCGGCTCGAACGGCGCCGGGAAATCCACTCTGCTGCGGTGCCTGGTGGGCGCCGACCGTCTCGATCGAGGCACTGTCACGATCGACGGTTCCGCGGCCGACGAATCCTCACCCGCCCAGCGCGCAGCGGTCGCATCCGTCCTGGGCGACGTCGCCACGTTCGCGCATCTGACGGCCCACGAGCATCTGCAACTCGTCGCCCTCGCGCACGGAATGCCCGACCCTGCAGGTGTGGCGAGCCGAACGCTGTGCGACGTCGGCCTTGCGGGCGCGTCCGATCAACTGCCGGTCACCTTGTCCAGCGGTCAGCGCCACCGCTTGGCGCTGGCATCGGCCTTCGTCCGTCCTCGGCGGTTGCTCGTGCTCGACGAACCCGAACACCATCTCGATGCCGCCGGACGAGCATGGCTCGCCGGGCGGATCGCCGACGAGAAGACTCGCGGTTGCGCGGTCGTCCTTGCCTCGCACGATCCGGACCTGGTGGCAGCCGTCGCCGACGACACCGTGGACGCCGACTCGTGGCGCTGACCGAACGGGCTCCGGCGATCGTCGGCGCCCGCGCGCTCCGGAGAGCGAGGCGGAGGTTCGGCCGTGTTCACGCGCCCCGTACCGATCGGGCCGGCATCGTGGTGCTGTCGGCGCTGGGTGCCTATGTCGCTTCGGGGCTCGCGTGGTGGTGCGCCACTCGTCCGCCGACCTCCCTGATCGGGTCGCTCCACACCACGGCCGGTCGTAACTGGGATGCAGCGTCCTGGAACCCGGGCTGGGCCTGGGTGGTGGGCGCAGCCGTGCTCGTCGCGGGCATCGCGGTCGCACGCGCGCTCGGACCTCTGACCGCGAGCGCCGAACGCGCGTTCTGGTTGTTGTCCACCCCGGTGGACCGGGCGTCGATGCTCCATCCCGGCGTCGTGACGGTGTTCGCCGCCGGAGCGGGCGCGGGGGCGGCCGGTGGACGGCTGGCTGCGTTCGCCGGAACGGTCGAGCCGTGGCTACCCCTGACCGCGTGCGGGGCGGTGATCGGGCTCGGCATGGCCGCCCTCGCGCTCCTCGTCCAAGCGCGGGTCCTGCCAACTCGCACGCTGCCGGCGGTGCAGATCCTCACCGCCGCACTGGGAGGAGCAGTCGCGGCGGTGTGCGCGACGGGAACAGTGGTACCGGTGTTCGCGACCTGGCCTCCGGCGGCAGTCCTCGCGGTGCCCGCCCTGGCGATGTGTTGCGCCGCCCTTCTCCGCTGCGGCCGCATCACGGCGGCGGAGTTGAACGAACGCGCCGAGATCACCGCGGCAGCCCGAACCTCCCTGATCGGCCTGGACCCGACGCTCGTCGTCGGCGTCCACGACGCAGCCGCCTGGAAACGTGTCGCCGCCCAGCGCTCACGGGCGTTACCGCCCGGCCGGACTCGCGCACTCGTCCGCGCCGACCTGCTCCGGAATCTGCGCCGTCCGTCACCGTTCGCCGCGACCGCCGTCGCCGTCTGCGCTGCCTGGGCGCTGGGCGCGACGACACAGCCGGTCGTGGCGGGCTGGGTGCAACTGTCGGCCGTGTACGCCGCGACTCTGGTGTTCAGCACCGGATTACGCGACCTGGCGAGCAAGCCGGACCTGCGAGCGATGCTCGGCGCTGCCGATCGTGCCCTGTACCGGCCGCTGATGGTGGTTCCGGCGTGCGCCGCCGCTGCGGTGACGGCGATGACGGCGGCGACGACGGGGTGGTCGCCGTCCGTGTCCGCGATCGTCGCTGCGGGAGCCTGCGTCGCGGTCTACCGGCTGCGGACCCGCCCCGCCACCGCATACGACGGACTCGTGCTCGAGACCGCCGTCGGCCAGGTACCCGTCGACCTGATCCGGCAGTGGATGCGTGGGCCGGACGGTCTTGTCGCTGCGGGACTTCTTCTGGCACTGATTCTTTGAGTACGCGCCGGCGATCCCGGTACCGCCTTCAGCGCAATCGGCGGTACAGGTCCTCGAGGTCGGTCATCGCACGGATGACGACGGCTTCGTCGGTGCCCCCCGCCCGCAACGCGCGGCGGAGCAGCATCGGGTCGAGGTCTTCGATCGCAGGCCGGAACCGTTCCGTGGGCAGATCGGGGAGTTCGGTGTCTTCGCCGTAGAAGTCAGCGGTGTCGGTGGCGACGGCGGCGTCGACACCTCCGATCAGCGTCGTCAGATCCACTCCGCGCAGGGTGAGTACGTCCAGCGGCTTCTCGTCGACGTGTTCGGCAAGCAGGTACGCGACCGCTGCGGCGTGCTTACAGGGCCAGCCGTCGTCGGGGCAGGTGCAATCGAAGTCCAGCTCCCCCGCGCGCCGCGGAAGCAGGAGGGAACCCAGCTCTTCGGGGAGCACTCCTCCGGCCAGTCGCGCCAGCATGCCCGGGGAAGCCCGGACCTCCCGGATCAGTTCGTCGATCGCGTCGTCGTCGAGCCGGCGCACGGTCACCGTCGAGGTGAACGGGCGCAACTGACTGCCCTGGACCTCTCCTACCGCTGCACCGGGCTCGATGCGCATCGAGACCACCTGCCCGGAACGCGCGTACGCGCGCCCCCGCGTCAGCCGGGCCTTGTCGGCCACCTGTTCCATGGTCGAGATCAGTTCCTTCGACCACCAGCTACGGCCGATCGCACCGCGTTTGGTGCGGGTCTCGACCCTGTTGCCGAGCGCCATCAGTCACCCACCGCTTCATCGCCGAGGGACAGCAGGGACTGCAACTGGTCGGTGGACAGCTCGGTGATCCAGTTCTCTCCCACCCCGATCGCGAGATCGGCCAGTTCCTGCTTCCCGGTGAGCATTTCGTCGATTCGTTCCTCCACGGTGCCGACGCACACGAGTTTGCGCACCTGCACGTTCCGCTGCTGGCCGATGCGAAATGCGCGGTCGGTGGCCTGGTTCTCCACCGCCGGGTTCCACCACCGGTCCAGATGCACGACGTGATTGGCGGCCGTCAGGTTCAGCCCGGTGCCGCCCGCCTTGAGGGAGAGCAACATGATCGGCGGACCGTCGTCCCCTTGGAACCGGGCGACCATGTCGTCGCGCTTCGACTTGGTCACGCCCCCGTGCAGGAACGGCACCGTCGTCGCGAACCGTTCGGCGAGGTACGGTGCCACGAGTTCACCGAACTCGCGGAACTGCGTGAACAGCAGGACTTTCTCGCCTTCGGCCAGCACCGATTCCACGATGTCCTCGACCAGTCCGAGTTTTCCGGAGCGGTGCCGGCCGCGCCGCAGCACGGGCGACCCGTCACCGAGGTAGTGCGCCGGATGGTTGCACACCTGCTTGAGTCTGGTCAGCGCCGCGAGGACGGCGCCCTTGCGCGCCATGCCTTCCTTGTCGCGAATCTTGCGCATCATGTCGTCGACCACCGCGCGGTAGAGAGCAGCCTGCTCGGCCGTGAGATTGGCCCGGACCGTTTGCTCGAACTTCTCGGGAAGATCGGAGATCACGTCGGGGTCCGTCTTGACGCGCCGCAACACGAACGGCGCAGACAGCGCGCGTAGTCGCGCGGCCGCCACCGGGTCGTGGTCGCGTTCGATGGGTACCGCGAATCTCGCGCGGAACGAGGCGGCGCTGCCGAGCAACCTCGGGTTCGCGAAATCGAGAATCGAGCGGAGTTCTTCGAGGCGATTCTCCACGGGGGTGCCGGTGAGAGCGATGCGATGCGCCGCCGGGATGGCGCGGGTGGCCCGGGACTGCGCGGTCGCCGTATTCTTCACGTGCTGAGCCTCGTCGAGAACGACACGGCGCCAAGGCAGTTCGGCAAGCTGCGCGACATCGCGGGCGGCGATTGCGTAGGTGGTCACGACCAATTCGGCGCCGGCCACAGCCGCCGCGAGGGCTTCTCCCCGCAGTCGCTGTGCGCCGTGGTGAACGTAGACACGCAGGTCCGGGACGAATCGCTCGGCCTCGCGCTGCCAGTTTCCCACCACCGACATCGGGCACACGAGCAGTGTCGGAGCGCCCGCGGTTCCGGCCTCGCGTTCGTGCGCGAGCAGAGCGAGCACCTGCACGGTCTTGCCGAGCCCCATGTCGTCGGCGAGGACCGCGCCGAGTCCCAGCCGGCTCATGAACGCGAGCCACTCGAGACCGCGCTGCTGGTACGGGCGCAGTTCTGCCACCAGTCCGGCCGGCGGTGCGATCTCCTCGGGCTGAGCCTGGCCGTCGAGCAACGTCTCGACCCAGCCGGACGCGGCGATGTCGGTGACCTCGACCGGTGGGGCGTCCTCCCCGGTGAACTGTGCGAACAGCGATCCCAGCGTGGCGTCGCGTTCGGAATGCGCCGTGACGTAGCGCGCGGCCTGCGCGAGTGCCTCGGCGTCGGCCCGCACCCACTTGCCACGCAGCTTGACCAGGTCGCTGTTCGCGGCGACCAGTTCCTCCATCTCGGTGCGGGTGAGCAGCATGTCGCCGACCGCGAGTTGCCACTCGTACGACACGATCGCGCTCATCCCCACGACGCTGTCGTCGGCACTCACGGGCGCGACCGGCGAGTCGACCTGCAGCCGCAACGACGGATCGACCGTCGCCCAGGCCCGCGGCAGCAGAAGGGCGACGCCCGCCGCCTGCAACGCACGCGCGCCGTGCTCGACGAGGTCGATGACCACCGGGGTGGGCAGCAGCAGGTCGAGGGTATCGACGTCGCGCGGCACGTCCTGGAGTCTCGGGTAGGCGGTGATCGCGGCGCCGAGCTTGCGGATGGCGATCTGCAGAAGGTGCGGATCGGTGCCGTCGACGGTGACCGGCACGGGCGCCTGCCCCTCGGAGCGCAGGCAGACTTCCAGCCGCCACAACGCGGCCACACCGATGTCGGTGTCGTCATCGGTGTCCTCGGGTTCGGCCAGACGCAGCACGAGGTCGGGTTCGTACCCGGCGAGGCTGGCGCGCCATTCGTCGAGCGCGTCCGCCATGCGCTGGGTGCCACGGGGGTGCGGACGGCCCTCCGCGAGCGCCGCGACCAGCGGATGCAGCGACGTCGACGAGCCGTGCAGGGCGCGGACGATCGGGTCCGTCAGCTCCTCGCACATGTTGTCGAGCAATGCCGACGGGCGACCGAGCTGACGCTGCACGGGAGGCATCGCGGCGGCGAGTTCGGCAGACCACGCGCGATTCTTCTCCCCGCCGAGCAGTTGCCATCGCGCCCACCACTGCTTTTCGGCGCGGACGAGTTCGGGGGCCACGCGACCTGCCTGCGCCCAGCGTTCGATGCCGCGAGCCACGTGCGCGAGGTAGCGCAGGTCACCCCGCGCCCCCCCCCGGGGGGGGGGGGGGGGGGGGGGGGGGGGGGGGGGGGGGGGGGGGGGGGCCCCCCC
>NZ_JAXION010000075.1:0-21284 GCF_049311045.1 Rhodococcus sp. 7Tela_A2
CACCCTCCCCTGGCCCCGGCGCCGATTCGGCGGGTCGAGCGTGTTCCAGACGGTTCCGGCATTGAATCAGTATTGGCATCCGTGGCTTCTCGGCGCCCGCGCCGAAGGGTACGCGGTACTCGGGGACGAGAAGTGGGACCTCGACGGCGCACAGGTCTACGGCGAAAAGAACTGGGGTAAAGGCGGTTTCCCTGAATCGTGGTGGTGGGGACAGGCGCAGGGATTCGCCGATCCCGAGGCGTGTGTGGCGTTCGCCGGCGGCCAGGTGCATTCCGGCCCCCTGCGTACCGAGGTGACCGCCGTCGTCGTGGCGCTGCCGGGCGGACCGGTGGTGCGACTGGGCAATCCCGTGACCTCGCCCGTGCGGGCCACCGTCACGGACGAGACCTGGTCGCTACAGGGACGGAACCGCCGGTGGAGTATCGAGATCGAGGCGGCCTCACCCATCGGATCGGCCCACGTACTCCCGGTTCCGCTGCCCGCCGAGCGGCGCAACGTACCCGGGGCGATCGAACATCTCGCGGGATCGATGAGTGTCACCGTGCGTGAGCGCGGGAAGACGGTATGGTCCGGCGAGTCTCGGCTTGCCGCACTCGAGCACGGCGGTCTCGACCGGGCCCGAGCCGAACTGGACCGGCGGGGAGCGGACTCCGCCGCCACGGACGGACCCCCCTTGCTCTGACGGGCCGTGTGCGAACCGGGTTCGGGTTACCCCGCCGCTCGTCGCATGGCGGCGAGCGGGTCGGAGTACAGCGAACTCAGCGACACCACCCCGGCTGCGTGCGCCTGCACCCGGTTTCCGAACCCCGTGATGCGGATGTCCTTGCGGGGCAGGGTCGACGACCGAGCGAATGCATCGGCGACGTGCGGCACCGCGGCCGGGTACTCGGTGAACGCCTGACCACCGAGGATCACGCGGTCCGGGTTGAACAGATCCCGGAGCATCCCGACGGTGCGCCCGAGGACGGTGGCCCGCTCGACGAGCAGATCGTGGGCGGGCGCCGACCCTGCCCGCGCGAGGCGATACACGGCCTGGACGGTCGTCTCGTCGCCGTCGCCGAGAATCCCGTCGGCGCGCGCCCGTTGTGCGACCGCGTGGTCGCTCACCGTCGCCTCGAGGCAGCCGGTGGCACCGCAGGCGCACGACGCGGACGAGCCGGTGGGCAAGTGCGATATCGACCCGGGCCCACCGGCCGGCGTGTGCACCTTGCCGTCGAAAGTGAGGGCGACGCCGGCCGTTTCCCGTGCGTAGAAGTACAGGCTCGTGCCCTTGAGGTCGGCGGCGTCGCGGTCGCGGGTCAGAAGAAGTTCCGAGGCCGCCATCGCCTCGACGTGTGCGGCGACGGACACCGGCAGACCGAACCCACCCCCGACAACCGCACCGACCCGCGCACCGGACCATCCCAGGCGAGGGTGGTCGGCGAGCCCGGTCACCGAATCGACGCGGCCTCCCAGCGCGACGCCGACCCACAGGGGCGTCCGACGGTGCCAGCGGGCCGCAAAAGCTCTGGCGCTGGCGGTGATCGACGCGAGCGCGAGGTTCTGGTCAACGGTCGGGGTCGGCACCTCGACGGCCCCGATGATGCGCCCGCGCAGATCGCTCGCGACGATGCCCGTGGTCACGGCACCGATGTGGATGCCGACGGTGAGATACCGCTCGTGATCGACCTCGACCGGCACCCGGGGGCGGCCGATCGCACCGGACTCGACGAGGTCGGCGCGTTCGCGCAGCAGGCCCGCGGCGAGGAGCGCCGAGACCTGGCGGTTGACGGTGGCGATGCTCGACCCGGTGACCTTCGCGATGATGTCGCGGGAGATCGGGCCGCGCTGGGCGGCGACCCGGAAGACCGAGGCGCCCGTACCGTCGGCGATCTTGAGATCGGGTGGAACGATCCTGACCTGCTGCGAGGTGCGAATCGTAGTGCGGCTGCGGGCCGGTGCGACGGTGCGCGAACCGCTACGTGGTGCGGACGGGCGCGGAGAGAGAAGTGCGGACGGGGAGAGAGTGGGAGCGCTCACTGCTGTTCCTTGCTGCTGGCCCCGGGCGTGATCGGCATCCGGGAAGGGCGAAAGACGAAGGTCGACGCACCGAATACCGACGACGTGTGGCCACGTCCGGTGAAGAGATCCGTGAGAACGGGATCAGGATCGGCGCGGAGTTACTTTCCGCAGCAGCGACAACAGAGTTCGCGCGCCAGAGGCAGCCGTGATCCCAACGCGGCGGTCACGTATGTGACGCGCGGAGTGGAGCTAGGGCCGACCGACATGGGCCCAAACTTATAACCAGAACGAACCTGTGTCCAGTTGCGCGGCAGGCCAGGGGGTCGGTGCCACCCTCCAGCAGCTCGAGGGCATGATGGTTTCGTGAACTTGCGCTGCGTCGTCCTGGCCGATGAACCTTCGCTGGAGGAGGCCATGTGGGCGATGCCGAGTTCGTGGCCCGAGTTCATGCTCCACGACCCGATCGGCAACGGCTACTACGCGGCGCTCGACCTGTTCGCCGAGCACGTGCTCGTCTGCTTCGACGAGACCGGCGATGTCGTCGCCAAGGCGTTCTCAGTGCCCTTCCACCTCGACGGTGGTGATCTCCCGGCCGACGGCTGGGATGGGGTGGTCCGCCGCGGCCTGGCGGGCCGGCTGCCCGGCGGCCGTGAGCCGAACGCCGTCTCCGCTGTCGAGATCGCGGTCCGGCCGGACATGCAGGGCCACGGCCTCTCCTCCCAGGTGCTGGCAGCGCTGCGCGACAACGCCCGCCGCCTCGGGTACGCCGAGCTGGTGGCACCGGTACGGCCCAGCGGCAAGACCGACCCGCACCAGCCGATGACCGAGCACGCCGCGGCCGTACGCGCCGACGGACTGCCCGCCGACCCGTGGCTACGGGTGCACGTGCGCGCCGGAGGCAGGATCGACCAAGTGGCGTCGCGCTCGATGGTGATCCCAGGGACGCTCGAGGAGTGGCGTGCCTGGACGGGCCTCGCCTTCGACCGGACCTGCCCGGTGGAGGTGCCGGGCGCGCTCACGCCCGTCTACTGCGACGTCGAGAACGGCACGGCGGTCTACGTCGAGCCGAACGTCTGGGTGCGGCACCGCACGGGTGCCTGAGCGGTCGGTTCAGGTCGTTGCCGAGGCGGCGTCCCCGTCCGGGGACCCTGCGGGGTGCACAACATTACGATCGGAGCCATGACCATCTCCCCCGATTCCCGCATCGCCGTCGTCACCGGAGCATCGTCCGGCATCGGCGAGGCCACCGCACGCACCCTCGCCGCCCAGGGGTTCCACGTCGTGGTCGGAGCACGCCGACTCGACCGGCTCGAGCGACTCGCCGACGAAATCGGTGGCACCGCACTCGAACTGGACGTCACCGACGAGGATTCCGTCGATGCCTTCACGACCGTCATTCCCCGTGTCGACGTCCTGATCAACAACGCGGGCGGCGCGAAGGGACTCGCGACGGTCGCCGAAGCCGACGAGGACGACTGGCGCTGGATGTGGGAGACCAACGTCCTCGGCACGCTGCGGGTCACCAAGGCGCTCATCCCCAAGCTCATCGCCTCCGGCGACGGGCTCATCGTCACCATCACCTCGGTTGCGGCGCTGGAGGCGTACGACAACGGCTCGGGGTACACCACCGCGAAACACGCCCAGGCCGTACTGCACCGGACGCTGCGCGGCGAACTGCTCGGCTTGCCCGTGCGCCTGACCGAGATCGCGCCCGGCGCCGTCGAGACGGAGTTCTCCTTGGTGCGCTTCGAGGGCGACCAGGAGCGTGCCGACAAGGTGTACGAGGGGATCACCCCCCTCGTCGCTCAGGACATCGCCGAGATCATCGGCTTCGTGGCGTCACGGCCGTCGCACGTCAATCTCGATCAGATCGTCGTCAAGCCACGTGACCAGGCGAGCGCAGGACGTTTTCACCGCACCACGGAGTAGTCCGGCGGACCGAGTCCGCTTCAGATCTCACAGCCGACGGTGACGGGTTCGGGGTGCAGGCGCACTCCGAACACGTCCTCGACGCGATCACGGATCTGCCGCGCGAGCGCCAGGAGATCCGCGGTCGTCGCGTCGCCCCGATTGGTCAGCGCGAGAGTGTGTTTCGTGGATAAGCTCGCGGGCGCCTCCGGCCCGGGAAATCCCTTCGCGAATCCCGCGCGCTCGATGAGCCACGCCGCCGACAGCTTCGTGCCCCCGTCCGCGGGGTACTGCGGAATACGAACGTCCGGTCCGACGCGAGAAGCGATCGCCTCGAGCACTCCGCCGAGGCGCTCGTCCGGCACGACCGGATTGGTGAAGAACGACCCGGCACTCCACGTGTCGTGGTCGGCCGGATCGAGCACCATGCCCTTGCCGCGCCGCAACCCCAGCACGTGGTCGCGGACCTGTGCCGTGGGTCTGCGTTCACCTTGCTCCGCGCCGAGCGCGACCGAGAGTTCGCGGTACCCGAGCGGTGCACTCATCCCGTCGGCGCGCACGTCGAGTTCGATTTCCAGGACGACGGCGTGGTCCGAGTGCTTGAGAATGCTCGTCCGGTAGCCGAGTCCCAGAGCGGCGGGCTCGACCCACCCGGTCTCACCCGTGCGACGGTCGAGCAGCCGCACCCGGCGCAGGAGCGACCCGACCTCCACGCCGTAGGCACCGACGTTCTGCACCGGTGTCGCACCTGCGGATCCGGGAATCCCCGACAGGCACTCGAGCCCGCCCACTCCGGCGGTCACGGCCGCCTCGACCACGGCGTCCCATACAGCCCCGGCGTCCGCGCGCACCACCGACTCGGTCACGGTGATCTCACCGGTCGCGATGCGCACCACGACACCGTCGAAGCCGTCGTCACCGATCACCAGGTTGGAGCCGCCGGCAAGCAGCAGAACAGGCACCTTCTGCTCGTCGAGGAGGCGGATCACCTCCACCAGCACGTCCGTGGAGGTGCATTCGACGAGGTACTCGGCGGGCCCTCCGAGACGCAGCGTCGTCAAGGTGGACAGCGGTACATGTTCGGAAATCACGGCCCCCGCGTCGGCGAGCCGTGCCCTGAGTCGTGGATCGAGCACCTGCAAACGGTAGCGTGCCCCGCATGGGCAGCCCTATCGACCACTCTGTGACCTACTCGTTCTCGCCGGCAGCGGTGCACGCGGCGTTCGTCGACCCGCAGTACTGGCACACCCGATTGACGGAGGTGGGCGGGCCCGGCGCAGCAGTGGAGTCGGTCGAGACCGGCGACGGCACCATCGACCTCACGCTGCAGCAGGCCATTCCGGCCGAGCAACTGCCGAGCGTCGTGACGAGCATCCGGCCGGGCGACCTCGTGATCCACCGCCAGGAGTCGTGGGGTCCGCTCACCGGTGACCGCGCGCAGGGCACGTTCTCCGCACGGGTCGACGGCATGCCCGGACACGTGGAGGGCACCTTCACCCTCCAGGGCGACGGCAACGAGTCGATGGTCGTGATCGAGGGCCGGGTCGAGGTGAAGATCCCTTTCCTGGGCTCCAAGATCGAAGGTCTCATCGTCGACGAACTCGTCGGCCTGTTCACCGCGGAACAGACCTTCACCGCGTCGTGGCTCGAAGGCGACCGCTCTGCCTGACGGTCCGACCACGATTTCGTCGTAGCCTGGGCCGGGCGGTACCCTGACCTGCCGTGTCCCGGCGTATCGACTACTCTGCCCGCTTCCCGTATCCACCGGAGCGGGTCTACGGGGCGCTCGCCGACCGCGACCACTGGGAAGCGCGCACCCGCGAGATGCGCAAATACTCCGAGAATCACGTCGAGGAATTCACGGTTTCCGAGAGCGGCATCCACGTCGTGCTGCACCATGTCATCCCGCGTGCCGATCTTCCCGATCTTGCCCGGACCGTCATGAAAAAAGACATGGTGATCACCCGGACGGAAAGCTACGGCCCGTTCGGCGAGTGCTCTTCGGGACGCTACGAAGCGTCCGTGCCGGCCGGCCCCGGGCGACTGACCGGCACGATGGACCTCTTCGGTCACGAGGACGGGACCACCCTGCGCACCACGTCCGAAGCAAAAGTCCATCTGCCGCTCGTCGGCGGAAAACTCGAAGACCTGATCTTGACCAATCTCGTCGAGGTGTTCGCCGTCGAAGCGGCGATCACCACCGACTGGCTCGGCCGGCAGTAGCCCGGGGGTGCGCGGACAGCGCCCGGTCGGTGTCGTCACTCGCGGCACCACCGGGATCAACAGATTGCGGCGCAGCGACCGCTGGGCGATGCACGACCCCACCGTTGTGGGCGCGCTCGCGGAGGCAGCCCATCCCCTGGTGGTCGATCTGGGTTACGGCGCGATGCCGGTCACCACGCTGGAGTTCGCGGCCCGTCTCCGGACGGTGCGCCCCGATGTGCGCATGGTGGGCCTCGAAATCGATCCCGACCGGGTGGTACCTGGGCGCGACGGGGTGGAGTTCGCGCGTGGCGGGTTCGAACTCGCGGGACTACGCCCGAACCTCGTGCGCGCATTCAACGTGCTTCGGCAGTATCCGGAAGATGCGGTGGATTCGGCCTGGGCACAGTTACGAGCCGGACTTGCCCCCGGCGGGCTGCTCATCGACGGAACCTGCGACGAACTCGGCCGCCGTTGCGCGTGGGTCCTGCTCGACGAGGACGGTCCGCTCTCGCTGACCCTGGCATGGAGTCCCTTCCATGTGTCCACGCCGTCGGATGTCGCCGAACGACTCCCGAAGGCCTTGATCCACAGGAACATCCAGGGTGAAGGCATCCACGAGTTGTTGCAGGCAGCGGATCGGGCATGGGCCACGGCCGCTCCGTACGCATCCTTCGGCCCTCGGGTTCGGTGGCGCGCGACGCTCGAGCATCTCCGCGAGCAAGGGGTGCCGGTGCAGGCGCAGCGCCGTCGCATGCGCGATTGTGTGCTGTCGGTGCCGTGGAGTGTCGTCGCCCCCGCGATGGCCCCGGTGTAAGCGAGACTGCTGCCGGTCAGCCGGCGGACAGCAATGCGAGTGCGATGCGATCGGCCACGGTGGCGGGCTCCCCTGCGACCGCGGCGTGCAGTTCGTCGGAGTCGACACGCCCGAGTGTGATCGCGTCTCCCACGAGTTCGTCGAGCACCTCCTGCGACACTCCGCCGGCCGCGAGGTCCACAGCGGTCCGCGCGGGCGTCGTGACACGGAAACATCCGACGACTTCGCAGTCCCGGTCCGACAGCACCCGATGGTGCAGCGCCAGCCGGTTGCTCGGGACCGTGCGCTGATCCAGCGTGGACAGGTGCAGGAAGCGTGGCTGCAGGTGCCCCATGCCGTGCAGGTCGGCGGCGCTCTGGTGTGAGACGACCGCGGCGCCTTCGTACCAGGCACACCACCGTGCGAATTCGTCGAACTTCGTCTGCGGACTGTCGCTCATCCGAAACAGGTCGGTGTCGATCCGGATCCACAGACCCGCTTCGATGCGGGGCCGGAAGCCGTCGGTACCGATGCCGTTCCCGGTAGCCTGACGCGCGGTGAAATACCCGGCCTGAGCCACGGCGAGCTGCCGCAACAGGCTGTCGGGATCGACCTGCCCGGATGCGCCGCTCTCTGAATCCGCCCACCCTGTCATGGTCGCCAGCCTACCGAACTCCTGTGGTGTAGCTCACAGATTCGGGCCAACGAGTGTGCGTGTGCTCATAGCTTCCTCAGACTTGTGCTGAACAATCTCGACCATGACGCAAAGGAACCGCACCCGACTCGTCACGATCGCCGTCGTTCTCGTCGCCGCCCTCGTCGCGGTACTCGTGGGCGCCGAGGTCTACGTCCGCAATCGCGCCACGACCTGCCTGGCTCAGTCGTTCGAGAGTGAACTCGGTACCGGTGTGGACGTGGACCTGAGCTGGAAACCTGTCCTGTTGCAGCTCGTCGACAAGCAGGTTCCGTCCGTCACCCTCGACAGCGACGACACCGCGTTCGGCCCAGCCGAGGAGATGCAGGTGCACGCGGTCGTCCGGAACGTGGACCTGCGAGAATCCGCGGAGGGTGCCGGCACCATCGGAAGCTCCAGCGCCGAGGTCACGTGGCCCACCAGCGGCATCCTCGCGACCGTGCAAGCGCAGTCGGTGGGCGGACTGGTCAGCGATGTCACCGCCGATCCCGCCGCCGGGACGCTGACGTTCGTCGTCGGCGGGGACGGTCTCGCGGAATTCACGGTGCGGCCCACCGTGACCGACGGAGCGGTCGCCGTCCAGACGGTCGACGCCTCGGTTCTCGGCTTCGGGTTGCCGACCTCGCTCGTGGACGGGATCGTGGAGATCCTGACCTCGGGGCTGCAGCAGTACCCGCTCGGGATGAAGGCGACCGCTGTGTCCGTCACCGACGCCGGCGTCGAACTCACCCTCGAGGGCGGCAGTTACGTGCTCCCGGAGAACCCGGAAGGAGCGCAGCAGCAGCAGGACCAGGGTTCGTGCGGCGTGCTCGTGTAACAGGCGGTCAGTCGGGCAAGCCGTCGAGGACGGCCCGGCTCCCCGAGAGCCCCAGGCGCGTCGCGCCCGCTTCGATCATGCGGACGGCGGCGTCCGCCGTGCGGATTCCGCCGCTCGCCTTGACACCGAGACGGCCACCGACCGTCTCCGCCATCAGCCGCACAGCGTGCTCGGTGGCACCACCGGCGGGGTGGAAACCCGTCGAGGTCTTCACGAAGTTCGCTCCGGCATTCGCGGCCGCGCGGCACACCTCGACGATCGCCTCGTCCGACAACGCAGCGGATTCGATGATCACCTTGAGCACTGGATCGAACCCGATCGCCTCGCGCACGGTGAGAATGTCCGCGAGAACCGCGTTGTAGTCCCCTGCCACAGCCGCGCCGATGTCGATCACCATGTCGACCTCGCGGGCCCCTTCCTCCACCGCGAGCCGGGCTTCCGCCCCTTTGATCAGCGAGTGGTGCTTGCCCGAGGGGAAACCGGCGACGGTCGCGATCACCAGGCCCTCGGCACGGAGCGGAAGCATCGAGGGCGACACGCACACCGCGTACACGCCGAGTTCCCGGGCTTCGTCGACGAGGGCGCGCACCGCCTGCGACGACGCCTCCGGAGCCAGCAGGGTGTGGTCGATCATCGCGGCGACCCGCGAGCGGGTGAGCGTGGTGTCGGACATGACGCCAGCTTTCCACACCGCAAAAGAGGTTGCCGGTCACGCGCGGTGCGGCCAGACTTGCGGGGTGATCATTCGCCGGGAACTGCCGTCGGACTCGGGTGCTGTGTACGAGGTTCATCGCCGGGCCTTCGCCGCCGTCACCCCGCCCGGCCTCGTCCCGGTCGAGCCCGGCCTCGTCGACACCCTCCGCACCGGTCCCCACTGGCTGCCCCCGTTCTCACTGGTGTGCGAGCACGCGACGAACGGCATCGTCGGTCACGTCTGTGCGACCCGCGGCGATGTCGGCGGGTATCCGGCCCTCGCGCTGGGGCCGATCGGGGTACTCCCCGACATGGCGAGGTTCGGGATCGGTTCGGCTCTGATGCACGCTGTGCTCGGTGCTGCCGACGCGCTCGACGAGTCGATCGTCGTGTTGCTCGGCCACCTCGACTACTACCCGCGGTTCGGGTTCGTGCCCGCGGCGGATCTCGGGATCACCCCCGACGTTCCGGAATGGGCGTCGCACCTGCAGGCGCGCCCGCTCACCGGCTACCGGCCGGAGATGACGGGCGAGTTCCGGTATCCGTCCGCGTTCTACGAACTCGGCGGGGCAGGGTCGTGAACACCGAGGAGAATCGTCCACCCGATACCGGGGCGAACCACCCGGATGGCAGCGGAGTCGCCGAGACCGCGCGCACGTTCGATGCCGCGAGCACCGACTTCGAGATACTCACGCCCACCTTGTGGGGACCGGCCGGCCAGGCGCTCGTCTTCCAGCTCGGAGTCGGTGCCGGGGACACCGTCCTCGACGCCTGTTGCGGCGCCGGCGCGTCGGCTGTTCCCGCCGCGATGGCGGTCGGGCCCACCGGGCGGGTACACGGTGTCGACCTCTCCGACGACCTGCTCGAGCGCGGCCGCCTGGTCGCCGAGACCCGCGCCCTGACCAACATCGATTTCGTGTGCGCCGACGTCACCCTGTGGGAAGCGCCCTCCGACGTACCGGAAGCCGGTTACGACGCCCTCGCGATCTCCTACGGAGTGTTCTTCCTCCCGGATATGGACGCCGCGTTCTCACGGCTCGTGGGCCTGGTTCGGCCCGGTGGACGCGTGGGGGTCACGGTATGGCGGGCGGACGCGATGAGCGACCTGCGGGACGCGGTCTTCGAGGTCGCCGCCCGGCACTCCCCCGAGTTCGCCGAGCGCGCGCCGCAATACGACCGCTCACCGCTGCGCCGCATCGACACCTCGACCGCACTCGAGACGTGGCTCGCCGCCGCCGGTTCCCACTCGGTCGAGGTCCGGACGTTGTCCAACCTGATCCCGGCGACCGAGGACCTGTGCTGGGCGCTCGTCGCGGGCACCGGATGGCGGATGGCATTGTCCGGATTGGATGCGGGGCAGGTGGACTCGGTGAAGCAGGACCTGGCCGAGACGATCACCGCGCGGGGTATCCACACCGTCGACGCCACTACTCTCGTCGGCACCGCGACCGTCCGGCGCCCTCCGCCGCCGATGTGAGGCCGAAGGACCCCGTCCGCGGAAAACGGATTCGGGGCACCTGAGAGAATCGGATCCATGACGCTTGCTTCCTCGACCGACAACCGCCGCTACGTCCTGACCTTGGGCTGCCCGGACACAACCGGGATCGTCGCCCGGATTTCGACCTTCCTCGCGGACGTCGGCGGTTCGATCATGGAAGCGGCGTACCACGCCGACCAGGACAGTGGCTGGTTCTTCACACGCCAGGCTGTGCGCGCCTCGTCGATCCCGTTCTCGATCGAGGAACTGCGCGCCCAATTCGCCGCGGTCGCCGAAGCCATTGGCCCGGAAACCGAATGGACACTCTCGGACACCGGCAAGCGCAAGCGTGTCGTGCTTCTCGTCAGCAAGGAAGCGCACTGTCTGCACGACATCCTGGGCAGGGTCGCGGCCGGCGAACTCGAAGCCGATGTGTGCGCGGTCATCGGGAATCATCCGGAACTCGAGTCCGTCGCGCGTCGGCACGGCATCGATTTCCATTACGTGTCGTTCCCGAAGGACCCCGCCGAGCGGGGACCGGCGTTCGAACAGGTACGCAAACTCGTCGACGCCCACGATCCGCACGCGGTGGTGCTCGCTCGCTTCATGCAGGTGCTGCCGCAGTCGCTGTGCGAGCACTGGGCGGGTCGCGCGATCAACATCCACCACAGCTTTCTTCCGTCGTTCATCGGCGCTCGCCCGTACCACCAGGCGTTCACTCGCGGCGTGAAGCTGATCGGGGCGACCTGCCACTACGTGACCGCCGAACTCGACGCCGGGCCGATCATCGAGCAGGACGTCATCCGGGTCAGCCACAGCGACAGCGTCAACGACATGGTGCGCCAGGGCCGCGACGTCGAGAAGCTCGTGCTCGCCCGCGGATTGCGCTGGCACCTCGAGGATCGAGTTCTGGTGCACGACAGCAAGACCGTGGTCTTCAGCTGATTCCGGCCGTCCCGGCGCTCGCTTCCGCCCCTCGGCGCCGGCCGCTCAGCCGACGAGCGCCTGCGCCTTCCCCACGAGATGCAGCAGTTCGTCGTTGACGCGGTCGATCGCCTCGACCGAACTCATGTGGCCCACACCGTCGAGCACGACCAGCCGCTCGAGGTTGCCTGCTTCTTCGAGTACGGCGGCGAGTCGCCGGGCATGGACGGGCGGGGTGAGGCGATCGGCGGTGCCCACGAGGACGGTGGTCGGCACCGTGAGGTTCTGCAGGCCCTCGTGGATGTCGAGTGCACTGAGTGCGTGTCCCCAGCCGCCGCGGGTGCGCGGCGGGCAGCCGAGCACGATCTGCTGGCAGAAGGCCACTTCCGCGCCGCTCGCGTTCGGCGACAGCGCGATGTAGCGCAGCGCCCGGGTGGTCACGGACGATTCGACGAGCGGAACGGTCGCACCCATCACGCGCCGGGCGACCGGCACGGGCACCTTGGGAAAGCGCTGGGGTAGCGGCACGATCGCCGAATCCGCGACGAGATTGTCGGTGCCGGTGCTTGCCAGCAGTACACCGGCGACGCGACGGTCGACCTGGTCGGGATACTTCTCGGCCCACGCGATGATGCTCATGCCGCCCATGCTGTGGCCCGCGAGGATCGCTGTGCGCCCGGCCGGCACGGTGGCGTCGAGCACCGAGTTGAGGTCGTCGGCGAGCACGTCCGCTCCGAGAGGCCGTGCGCCCGCGTCGCTGTTGCCGTGGCCTCGCTGATCGTAGACAACCACCCGGTAGTTCTCCGCGAACGCGTTGATCTGCGGAGTCCAGTACGCCGCGTTGCACGTCCAGCCGTGGCAGAAGACCAGGGTCTGCGCCTCGGGATCCCCGTAGGCCAGTACATTCAGGCGTGCCCCGTCGTCGGTCTGGACCTCGATCGTGTCCGGCTCGAGGGACGGGGGCGAGAGAAGCGCGTGCGGCGAGACGTCTTCCGCGCGGACGACGGTGCGTCGCCGCCGCCGTGAGGCGGCCGCCCCTGCCGCGACTCCGACGGCGAGTGCCACTCCGGCTGCAATCGGCCACGTCGTACGGGACGGCTTCTTCACTGATCGTTCTCCTGTTGTGTTGTCGTGCGGGTGCGGTGGTGTACCGGGCGCCAGAGGGCCGGGCCTCAGAGGACTGTGTCTCAGAGGACTGTGTCTCAGAGGACGTGGGCCTTGCGCAGCAGAAGTGTCGACGGGCCGCCGACCAAGCCCACCTCGTCGAGGAACTCGATCGTGCGGCGGGTCCCGAGCCGCAGCCTGTCCTGGTAGTGGGTGTTCGCCCGCGCTGCGGCTTTCGCCTCGGCGACGTCCAGTCCTGCTGCGGCGTACACGCGGTCGTTCACCAGGCTGGTGACGACGAAGTAGGCGCTCACACCGAGATGGAGACGGATCCACGCGCGCTCGAGCCGTGTGGCACGCCCCGCTCGGCGCCGTGTCTCCTCGCGGGCGTAACGGATGTGCCGTGACTCCTCGACGACGTGGATGTGGCTGACCGTGCGGGTGAGTGGCTGAACCCGTTCGTCCCGCATGAAGTCGCGCTGCATCATGTCGAGGATTTCCTCGGCGAACAGGGTGCCACCGTAGGCGAGGGCGCCGTTGGCCACCGCTTTGAAGATGCGCCCGCCTTCCCGGATCCAGCGCTTGGGCCGGTACGAGGGCACGCCGAACCGCTGTGCCGACCGCGCGAACATCACGGAGTGCCGGCATTCGTCGGCGATCTCGGTGAGCCCGAACTGGACGTACGGCGTCGACGGGTCGCGGCGGTAGAGATCGCGTACGAGCATCTGCATGAGGATCATCTCGAACCAGATGCCCGTACCGGCGATGCTCGCCGCTTCATGGTTGGTGAGAGTGATGCGCTGTTCCTCGGTCATGCGTTCCCACAGGTCGGTGCCGTAGAGGCTGCACCATTCGGGGGTCATGCCGTATCTGCCCTCGAGGATGGGGGCGTCCCAGTCGATCTCGAACGCCGGATCGTAGGACAGTCGCGCGGACGACTCGAGAAGCCGCTGCGCGGTCTCCTGCCGTTCGGCGTCGTGCGTGTTGTCGCTCGTCGCGGCAGCGGCGTGGGTGTCGCGTGCTCGGTTCGTGCGGGTGAGAGTCATGGCCGACCGCCTCGTCTCGGAGATTTACCCGTTACTCGAAGTGTCATTATCTGGATCACACTTGTCAAGGCACGAGCGGTCCTGAGCGACCGGGAGCGGTGACCGAGCGGGCTACCAGCGGCGGCGCTGAACCTCTTCGACGCGCGGCCGTACATCCACGAGGTACACGCACACCGCGACGACCGCGATGATGCCGAGCAGGCCGACAGCGCCGAACAGGATCAGCACCAGCAATGCTGCGACCAGGATGCCGAGCCATACGGGCTTGGTGAGCTTGTCGACGGCGGGAAATGCTTCCTTGGGCTGGCGAACAGCATGGAAGAGCGCGAACCCGGCTCCCGCGATCGCGATGACCTGCAGTACGAGGATGATCAAACCGGCGAGAGAATCGACATTCGTCACTCCCCCAGTCTACGAGAACCGGGGGGGCGCCCGGGGGGGGGGGGGGCCGCGGGCCCCCCCCCCCCTCGGAACGGGCCGGCCGTCAGGAGCCGCTGGACTTGCGCGGCGCGGCCTTCTTGGCGGGCGTCTTGCCTGCGGGACGAGCAGGAGCCTTGGCCGCCGGCTTCGCCGGAGCCTTCGCGGCCGGCTGTGCCGGGGCCTTCGCGGCCGGCTGCGTGGGAGCCTTCGCGGCCGGCTTTGCCGGAGCCTTCTTCGCGGGCGTCGTGGTGACGGGCGTTACCGGCTCGGGCGCCACCGCATCCTCGACCGACTCGGTGATCTCATCGGCGGTCTTGCCCACCTCGGACTTCGCCGAGTCGACGCGGTTCGCGGCGTCGGATCCGGCCTCTCGCGCCTGATCTCCGAGTTCGAGCACCCGGAGCGCGGCTTCGTCACCGGCGTCGGAGATGGCTTCGCCGACGCCTTCGCTGGTGTCGGAGATCCGGCCGGCCGCCAGACCCGCGAGCTTGGCAGCCTGTTCGCCGACCGCACGCGTCTGGCGCGCCACTGTTCCCAGCGTTTCTTCGGTGAGCTCGACGGCATCTCCGAACGCTGCCTCGGCCCGCTCGAGACCTTCTTCGACGGCGGGTTGCTTGCGGAGGCGCTCGATGGTCTGCTCGCCACGCTCCGCGAGAGCGGTGTAGAGGTCGGACGCCACCTTGAGGTACGCCTCGGCCACGCTGCGCAGCTCGTCGGCGGTGAATCGCTCTCGCAGCTCTGCGATGTCTTCGGGGAGTTCGGAGGGCAGACCCGCGAGGCGTTCCCGGAGGGACTCGACGGTCTCGGTCAGGTCGGCCGGAAGGGTGTTGAGCTTCTCGCGCGCGGTCCCGACGCGGTCGTTCACGTCGACCTGTGCGTTTTCGGCGCGCTCGCGAACCTGCGCGACGACGTCGGCCACCGCGTGCACGACGGCATCGCCTGCGCCGACGGCCGCGAAGAGTGAGGTACGGATTGCTGCGTTCGGATCGGTCATGTCAGTTCTCCTCGTCGAAGTCTGTCTGGTGCCGGATGTCGCTCCCGGCTTCTGGTGCCGTCTCGGTGAGAGCCGCCTGGTTCTCACGGCAGAACGAGTCGTAGATGTCGAACAGAACTTGCCGCTGCCGCTCGGTCAGGAGCGGATCTCCCAGAAGCGCATCCCGAAAGGCACTCTGGGGCCGGTCTTCGAGAATTCCGGCCCGCACGTAGAGCACCTCGGCCGACAACCGGAGCCCCTTCGCGATCTGCGCGAGCACTTCGGCCGAAGGCTTGCGCAAGCCACGCTCGATCTGACTCAGGTACGGGTTGCTGACGCCGGCCAGCTTCGACAGCTGCCGAAGCGAAACCTGCGCTCCTTCTCGCTGCGCCCGAATGAAGCTTCCGATGTCCTGCGCAGCAGAATTCACCACGCGTGCCGCGATATCCCCCGGCCCGGCGCTGCTTCCGTCCGCGACACCGTCGCCGGTGTCGGGGCGGTCGCTCGGGTTTCCGGTACTGCTCGGGCTCACTGCACTGCTCGCACGCTTGCCGGTGCCCGGGCGGGGGTCGTCTCGACTGTCATCGGTGGACACGACTCTCACGGTACGCACGGGTGCTAGCTGTAGCAAGCACTCTGCTAGCAAGTGACCGGCATCACGCGAAGAGCAGCTCCGAGATCGTGTAGATCGCGAGACCCGCCAAGGAACCGACCACGGTGCCGTTGATGCGGATGAACTGCAGGTCCCGGCCCACCGCGAGTTCGATCTTGCGACTCGCTTCTTCCGCGTCCCAGCGCTCGACGGTCTCGCGGATCACCGAGGTGATCTCGTCGGCGTAGTTGGACGCGACGAAGCGCACCGCGTCGAGCAACCAGCCGTCGACCTTCGTGCGCAACTCGTGGTCCTCCCGCAGCCGGACACCGAGCGCCATGACGTTCTCGGCGACCTTCGTGCGCAGCGTGCTGTTCGGATCGTCGACCGAATCGAGAATCATCCGCTTCGCGGTACGCCACGTGGCGCCCGCCAGCTGGGTCACTTCGTCGCGGCCCATGATCTCGGCCTTCACCTTTTCGGCTTTGGCGATCGTCGCCGGGTCGCTCTGCAGGTCACGTGCGTAGTCGGCGAGGAACTTGTTGACCGCCAGGCGCACTTCGTGGTCCGGGTTGGATCGGACCTTCCATGTGAACTCCACGAGTTCACGGTGGATCCTCTCTCCGAGCAGCAGGTCGACGAACTTCGGCGACCACGACGGGGAATCCCGGCTGATGACCCGGTCGATTGTTTCCTGGCTGCCCATAGCCCACTGGTGTGCGCGTTCGGCCAGCATCTCCACCAGGGGCAGATGCCGGTTCTCTTCGACGAGTTCGGAGAGCACGCGCCCGAGCGGCGGTCCCCATTCCGGTTCCGCGATCCGCTTGACGATCGTGTTGTCGATGATCTGCTGGATGTCGTCCTCGCGCAGCACACCGACCACTCCACGCAGGACCGTGGAGGTTTCCTTCGCGACGCGCTCCGCGTGCGCCGGTTCGGCCATCCATGTCCCGACACGCAGGGGAATCTGCGCCGATTCGACTTTCGCCGAGACCACCTCGGGCGCCAGGAAATTGGTGCCGACGAACGAACTCAGGCTCGCGCCGAGCTGATCCTTCTTCTTCTTGATGATCGCGGTGTGCGGGACGGGAATGCGCATCGGATGCCGGAACAGCGCGGTGACGGCGAACCAGTCGGCGAGCGCGCCGACCATCCCGGCCTCCGACGCGGCGCGCACATACCCCACCCACGGACCCGCCCCGCGGGTCTCCTGCCATCGACAGAACAGGTAGATGACGGCAGCCACGACCAGGAACCCGGTTGCGACCGTCTTCATCCGGCGGAGGTCGCGGCGTTTGACGTCATCATCGATATTCATGAACTGCACCCCTCGATTGTGCCCAAGTTCTGCCCTGCGGGCGCGAATGCGCGACGCATGACCGGTGCGGGCGAGGCGCTCACCGTAGACTGAGCCGACGATCGAACCGAACGGATGTGCCGCACAGTGTCAAGCAACCTGCCCCAGACGCCTTCGTCCTCCCGCACCACCGAGGACCTACCGACGAAGCAGGACGGCCGTAAACGCCGGTGGCACGAACACAAGATCGCCCGGCGCGAGGAGCTCGTGGACGGCACCATCAACGCCATCCGGGCGCGCGGGCACGACATCGGCATGGACGAGATCGCGACCGAGATCGGTGTCTCCAAAACCGTTCTGTACCGGTACTTCACCGACAAGAACGACCTGACGAGCGCGACGATGATGCGGTACGTCGAGACGATTCTCGCCCCGCGCATCTATGCCGCTGTCGCCGAGGATCTCGACGAATACGCACTGACCCGAGTGGCGATCTCGGCGTACGTCGAAACGGTCGGCACCGATCCCGAGGTCTACCTGTACGTCATGTCGAACAGTTCGTCTGCGAGCCGTGACGTGGTCGCCGACTCCGAACGGATGATCGCCGAACTGGTGGCGACCGTCCTCGGTGAGCGGCTTCGTCTGCTCGAAATGGACTCGGGCGGGTCGGTGCCCTGGGCGTACGGCATCGTCGGTTCGATCCAGCTCGCCACGCACTGGTGGATTTCGAACAAATCGATGACAGCCGAGGACCTGATCGACTACCTCACGATGATGGTGTGGGGCGGCATCACGGGAATTGCCGCAGTGGCGGGTTCGCCGAAGCGGTTCAAATCCCAGCCCCATCCGCTGCTGCCCGAGGATCCGGCGCGCTGAACGGACATCCCCCGAACCGCTTTACTGTTACCAAGAGTTGCACGTATAGTCCGGGGCATGTCAGAGCCTGATACCGACCACGACGACGCCGCCGGCTACCGAGGGCCCGCCGACGTCGTGGTGGCCGACGAGCGTGCGACGATCGACGTGCAACTGTCGGGCCGCTTCGATCCCCTGCTCGGCCGCCATGTGTGGCGCGGCAGGCTACGACGCCTCGCGGAGTCGCTCCCGCCCGGAACCGAACTCCGTCCCGGAACCGAGGTGACCATCACGGTGCCCGGATCCGACGGGCCGGCAGTCGCCCGCATCACCGAAACGGACCTGTGGGGCAGTCACATGGTCGACGGCATCTCCAGGCCGCCCTACGGAGACCATCCCGCCTGATGCCCCGCCGTATGGCAGGCTCGTCGCATGGGAACGAAAAACGAAGCGCCCTGGCACACTCCGGTGGTCAAGGCGTTGCGAGCAGGTCCCGGAACCCGCGTCGCCGAACTCGACACGAACAGCACACCGGGATTCGACGGTGACAAGGCCCTCGGGGAACGCCTCCTCGAGGAACGCGGCGCGGTCCTGTCCGACCTGCAAGGAAAGCTGTTCGCCAACGGACGCGGCGGAGACCCCCGGTCGGTGCTGCTGATCCTGCAGGGGATGGACACCGCAGGCAAAGGCGGCATGGTGCGCCACGTCATCGGCCACGTCGATCCCCAGGGAGTCGACCACACCGCGTTCGGAGTCCCCACCCCCGAAGAGAAGCGCCACCATTTCCTGTGGCGCATCAACAAAGCCCTTCCCCGAGGTGGCCAGCTCGGCGTGTTCGACCGGTCGCATTACGAAGACGTACTCGTCGCACGGGTGCGATCCCTCGTTCCCGAGAATGTCTGGCGCAGGCGGTACGACGAGATCAACCAGTTCGAGCGGGAGATCACCGACACCGGAACCACCATCGTGAAGGTGGCCTTGTTCGTCTCGCTCGACGAGCAGAAGAAGCGGCTCACGGAACGGCTCGAGCGACCCGACAAGTACTGGAAATACGACCCGTCGGACGTGACCGAACGAGCCGTCTGGCCGCAGTACCAAGAGGCCTACCAGGACATGCTCGACAAGACGAACACCGACCTCGCGCCGTGGTACGTCATTCCGTGCGACCGCAAGTGGTACAGCCGTATTGCCGTCACAGAGTTGCTGATCGACGCGTTCGAGCGGCTCGACCTGGACTGGCCCGAACCGACATTCGATATCGAGGTCGAGAAACGGCGACTCGCGGAGGCCTGACCGGCCACCGCGAGTTGTCGTTGCACGTCAGAAGAGGTGAGGCGTGTCGAGGTGTTTCCTGCGGTCTCGCCGGACGGTTCCGGCCATCATTCCGACTGCCAGCGCCAAGGCCACGAACACCGCGACGGTGCTGGCCAGAGCCCCTGCCTCGTGGCCGCTGCCCGCGGCGAACAGCGCCAGGGCGATCATCAGTACTGCGATCAGCACCAATCCGTATCCGACCCACGCGACAAAAAGGTTGAGCTTCATGGCCGAACTCCCTCCCAGCGGGTGGTGTCATCCGTCCCCGCCGACGCTACCCGCGCGTGAGCGAGGTCACAAGGTGGCACCATACGATCGTATGTACGCTCCGCGCTCTGCGCTCCCCCCGGTCGCCCCGTGACCACCCCGGACGACACGGGTGACCCCGGTTCCAGGTTCGGTCGCGAGGCGGTAGGCCCGGACGGGCGCAACGAGACGCCCATCGAACGCCTCGACCGGAACTGGTCGAACCTCCTCCAGGAACTGCGGGTCGTGCAGACCGGCGTCCAGGTGCTCACCGGCCTGCTGCTCACCCTGCCGTTCCAGGCCCGATTCGACGACCTGTCCACATATCAGTACGGCGTCTACCTCGTGACGTTGCTCGCCTCCGTCTTCGCTACGGTGTTCCTCGTCGCGCCCGTCGTGATGCATCGCATTCTGTTTCGCCGCGGACAACTTCCGCGACTCGTTGCCACCGCGCACGTGTTCACGCTCGCCGGCATCGTCTTTCTCGGTGTTGCCCTCACCGGCGCAGTCGTCCTCGTGGTCGGAATCCTTCTCGGTGACATCGTCGCCCTCATCATCGGAGGAGTGACCACCCTGCTGTTCGTATGGGCGTGGTTGCTGTACCCGTGGCGGTTCCGGGTCCGTTCCCGGCCACACAGCCCGATCGACGGGTCCTGAGCCTCGCTGTCGTCGGCGCGCCGGTTCCTGGTGAGCGCTGTCAGTCCGCGTCGCGCAGCACGTCGTAGCGAAGCACCGCGAACTCTCCGTTGCGATCGAGTTCTCTCAATCGCATCTCGACGTGCCGCGGCAGCAAGGGTTTACCCGCACCGATCGTCACCGGAGCAATGGAGACGATCACTTCGTCCAGCAGACCGTGCTCGGCGAACTGGCCCGCCAGATCCCCGCCACCGACCATCCACAGGTCCCGCCCACCGGCCGCGTCGGCCATCTCGGCGTAGACCTCGCGGACGTCGCTCTGCGTGAAGCGGATGTCCCCCGGCCCGTTCGGTCCGCTCGCGACGGGAAGGTCACCTCGGTGCGTGAACACCCAGCACGGAATGTCGTACTCCCATTTGTCGACTCCCTCGTGGTCGAGCACCCAGCGATAGGTCGTGGATCCCGTCACCATCGCTCCGATCCCCGCGATGAACTCCTGATACCCGGCAGGGCCTCCCTCGTCGGTCTCTCGTGAAAGCAGCCAGTCGAGCGAATCATCCACTGTTGCAAGGAAACCGTCGAGAGTACTTGCGGTGAAATAGCTCATGCGGGTCATGGCATGGTCCTTTCCGATCCGGGTGCGAAGGCGGCAGAAGTGAAGTGCCAGTCGAGGGGATCGCCGTGGTCGACGCTGCGGCCGGCGGCGCGGAGCATGTGACGGACGAGTTGCCTCCGATGCGCCGAGAACGTGAGCACGTGTGCGACGACTCCACCGAGGACGAAGCTCTGCGGCGGTTCACAGAGTGCGTCGATCAGCCGGTCGCCCCATGCTCCGCGGCGGTCGATGTCCCGCACGGCGTCGGCCCATCTCGTCGCGACCTCGTCGAACCGGCGGAGGAGGGATTCCGGGTCGTGCCCACCACGGTCGGGTTGGTCGTCTCCCGCCATCGATGCGAGCCAGATCTCCTTGGTCCACACGAGATTCCCGAGCACGCGTCCGATCGACTCCTCCGGACCGTCCCATTCGAGCACCACGAGTCCGGGAAAACGATTGCGCTCGTATTCCGGCTCGTCGAGTTCTCGGGCGAGTTCGAGCAGCGCACGCGTGTCGTCGAGGTCGTGATGCACGAGGTGCGCCACGACCTCCGAGCCGGAATGCCTCCCGGCGGAGACGGTCCCGTCCTCGAGCCACAGGTTCATGGGCGGGTGGAAATGCACTCCGTTCGGTGCCGTGAGCCAATGAGCACGACCGTCCTGGGGGGGGGGGGGGCGGGGGGGGGCCGGGGGGG
>NZ_JAXION010000076.1:0-21106 GCF_049311045.1 Rhodococcus sp. 7Tela_A2
GCGACGACGTCCTCGTCGTCGCACTGGGTGGATATCCGTACGCGCGTGCATACGCGCGCCCGAACCCTTCGACGCTGCTGTAACCGGCCCCGAACGCGGCATCGGTGACACCGGCGCCGTTGGCCAGTTGCCAGGCCGCGCGTTCGAGCATCACTCTCCGCCGCAGGGCCACCGGGGACTCCCCGGTACCGACACCGAACTGGCGTGTGAAGTGCCAGGGGGACGCGTACGCCCCCTGCGCCATCTGTTCGAGGTTGACGTTGTTCTCGTCGAGCACCGCGTCGAGGAGTTCACGCAAGCGGTCGCGCCGGGGCTCGGACAGCCGGGTTTCGGACATAGGGCAAGTCTGACGACCTTCGCGCGGTCGCGCTTGACTGTTCTTGCCGAATCCGGCCGGCAGTCACCCGGGCAGCGTCTCACCTCCGATAGGAGCCAGCACTTCCCCGCTGTAATAGGAGGACATCGTCGCCGAGGCGAAGAAGACGTACGACGGCGCGATCTCGTCGGGTTGCGCGGCCCTGCCGTACGGTGCCTGCTGACCGAACTCGGACACCTTCTCCGCGTCCATCGTCGCGGGAATCAGCGGGGTCCACACCGGTCCCGGCGCGACACAGTTGACCCTGATCCCCCGGTCGCTCAGTGCCTGCGCGAGCGAATAGGTCAACGCGATCACGGCGCCCTTGGTCGCCGAGTAGTCGATCAGTGTCTTGTTCCCGCGCAGCCCGTTGATCGAGGCGGTGTTGATCACGGCGCCGCCCCGGGGAAGGTGCGGCAGCGCCGCCTTGGTGACATGGAAGAAGCTGTCGATATTGACGGCGAAGGTCCTTCGCCACTGCTCATCGTCGAGTTCCGCGAAGTCGTCGACCGGCTGTTGGGTACCGACATTGTTGACGACGATCTCCAGACCGCCCATGGCGGCCGCGGCCTCGGCGACAACCGTGCGGCAGTGAGCCGGGTCCGCGAGATCTCCCGGGTACAGGTGACATGCGCGTCCTTCCGCCTCCACGAGAGCAGCGGTGTGCTCGGCATCCTCCTGTTCCTCCAGGTAGGCGATCGCCACGTCCGCACCTTCCTTCGCGAAGGCCACCGCGACCGCCCGGCCGATCCCGGAGTCACCACCGGTGATCAACGCTCGCCCGCCGGCGAGCAAGTCCCTGCCGCGATAGTCGCGCATCTCGTCGCGGGGGCGTTCCGCCATGTCGGTCGTATCGCCCGGATAGTCGATGGTGTGCGGTTTCCGTTCCTTGTCGTCTGCCATAGCGAGCGGTTACCCCCTGCGCCGGTGGGCACACGTATCCGTTTCCGCCGGGCCCGCCAGGGGTAACCGGCACGTATGTCTGATGTGATCCGGCCGTGTGACCTGTCCGCCGCTTCTCTGCCGACCCCGCGGGGGCCGATCTCCGCCGCCGTCGTCGAACGGCTGGCCCGTCCCGCCGACGCCGCGGCCTGGCAGATCGCAGTCGGTGAGCCCGACCCGTACGGCGACGACGTGCAACTGGCCCTGACCGTGCTCTACGAGTTGCACTACCGCGGTTTCGACGGTGTCGACGCGTCGTGGGAGTGGGCGCCGGGACCCCTGGGACTGCGCGCCGACCTCGAGCGTCTGTTCCTCGCACAGTTGCGCGCCGCCGTTCAGGTCGGCGACGACACGGACGCGACGTTCGACGCGCTCTACCGCGAGCCGAAAGACGCCTGGGGCGTGTCGCACGAACTGGCGGAACGCGGCACCTGGGACCAGATCCGCGAGTTCTTCGTACACCGCTCGATCTACCACCTGAAGGAAGCGGATCCGCACGCGTTCGCCATTCCTCGCCTGCGGGGCCGTGCGAAAGCGGCACTCGTCGCGGTCGAATTCGACGAATACGGCGGTGGTCGCGCCGACAGGATGCACTCCCGCCTGTACGCCGATCTGCTGAAAGCGGCCGACCTCGACGAGAGCTACCTCGGCTATCTCGACGCCGTGCCGGCCGTCACCCTCGCGACCGTCAATTTCATGTCGCTCTGCGGGCTGCACCGGGCGCACATGCCGATGCTCGTGGGGATGTTCACCGCTGCGGAGATCACCACGGCTCCGAGTGCCCGGCGGATGGCGTCGGCCCTGGAACGTCTCGGCGCAGACCCCGCATGCGTCACGTTCTACACCGAGCACATCGAAGCGGATGCCGTGCACGAACTGGTGCTGCGGCACGACGTGGTGGGTGACATGATCGCGGCCGACCCCCGCTGCGCGAGCGACATCGTGTTCGGCGCGGAGGCCGCGGAGTTCCTCGAAGGCCGCCTCGCACACCACCTGCTGGACAACTGGTCGAAGGGTTCGACGACGCTTCGTGCGTCCCTCGACGACATCGCTCCGGTGGACCAGCCCGTGAGCTGATCCACCGGAGCGGTCCGACGGGTACGCCGCGTCAGTCGAGGACGCCCGGCTCGTGGGTCGGGGTTCCACCCGAACCGTGGAGCCGGCGGTGACGGAAATTGATCGTGATCAACGCCGCGCCGGCCGAGAGGAGCGCCGCAGCGATGACGACGGCAACCACTGTCCAGCCGGCGAACCCGTCTCCTGCAGCGAAGAGCGCCATGGCGACGACAGCAATGCTCGCAAGAACGCACGCGTAGCCGATCCATCCCGCTACCCGGGAGCCGGTGGTCGGCGGCTCGTGCCTCGATGTGTTGGTCATAGTGGTTTGTACCCCTTCGTGCGGCCCGACAAAACTCGGGCGATCGAGAAACAAGCTCCCCCGCAGTGTGATCCGGTCAAGGCGGAATCCGGCGCCCGATCGGGCCGCGCCCGACAAGCACAGCGAGAAGTTCCCGCGCGGTGCGCGCACGCAACACCGGACTGCAGGTTCCGCCCCGCGCACGCATGCCGGCGATCGTCTCCGCCCAGACGGCGGGACCGGAATGCCGCGGCGCCCAGCCGAGCACTGCGGACGCCCGCTCGCATCCGAGCATGGGAGTGGCGTATGCCAGGTCGACCCACCCGCCCTGAACCGGCTGAAGTCGCGCGTGCCAACCGGCGTCGGCCACCGCGGAGAGCAGTCGTGCGGGAACGTGGACGGTGGAGCAACCGAACGGTGCGGCGAAGTCTTCGGCGCCGACGGGCACCGGCGAGGCCAGGTTGACCGCGCCCACCGCACGACGTCGGAGTGCGGAGTCGATTGCCGCGGCCACATCGTCGGCATGCACCGCGGGGATCGTGAGTCTCCGGTCGACGGGCAGCACCGGGACGTGGCGGGTGATCGCGGACGGCACCGCGTCCGGCAGCACGTATCGGGCGAGGCCCGACCCCGCTGCGTATTGCCCGATGAACCCCGGGCGTAACCGCAGCAGGTCCGGCGCACCCGGCACACCCGACAATTCGTCGAGCACCCTTTCGGCCGCCACCTTGTCCACGCTGTAGGCACAGCCGGGTATCCCCTTCGTCGGCCAGGACTCGTCGACGGGCCGGCCGTACGATCCCGGCGAGTACGCCGCGCCGGAGGACATGTGCAGCACGTGCGGTACGCCGGCGTCCGCTGCCGCCGAATACACGGCGCGTGTTCCCTCGACTGCGGTGCGCCGCAAGTATTCTCGCCGGTGCGACGGCTGAAATCCCCAGGCAAGGTGGACGACGGCATCGGCACCGGACATCAGCCGCCGCAGCACCCCGTACGACTCGGGCTCCGCGAGGTCGACGCGACACCAGCGCGCAGAAGAATAGGGGCCGCGCGCCGGAGGTATCCGGCGCGCGACCCCTGTGATCTCGGGAGGTTCGGGCCACTGCGCGAGACGACGCAGCAGCGCGGATCCCACATTGCCGCTGGCCCCGGTCACGATGATTTTTGCGACCGCGGCATCCGGCACGAGAGAATCCTGTCTCCGGTCAGCGGACCTTGTCGGCCGCTTCCTTCTCGGTGGAGGCGTTTCCGTGGGCCAGGGCCCCGGCAGCGTTCTCCAGGTGCGCACGCACGAACCACTGGAACTTCTCGAGCTGACCGGTGTGCCCGATAAGGACGTCTTCGGTGATCGGATCGAGTTCGCCGACTTCCTCGATGGCCTTACGGTTGTCGGTGATCACCCCGTCGTAGACGAGGTCGAGCGCGGCGAGGTGAGCCTGAGCGGTGTCGCGGCCCACCGAGTAGTCGTCCCATGTGCGGTTCTTCTCGATAGCTCCCGGCGTGCCCTTCGGCGATTCACCGAGCGTCGCGATGCGTTCTGCTACTTCGTCCGCGTATCCACGCACGAGTTCAACCTGGGGATCGATCATCTCGTGGACGCCGATGAAGTTGGGTCCGACAACGTTCCAGTGAATGTGCTTGAGAGTGAGATGCAGGTCGTTGTACGCGCTCAGGCGCTGCTGCAGGACACCGGCAACTTTCGTGCCGTTCTTGCCGCTCAAACCGGGCACCGTGTATTTCGACATGATTGCGATCCTCCAAGTGCTTTTGTTTGCGTGGCAATCGCATACCCCGGAAACGGCACTGCTCAAACCCTTCGCACGAGTAACCGCTCACTGTCAGGTCGTGCGGAGAAGGTCCGGCGCGGACATCTCGGGCCGGCGACGAGCACGGGCCGGCGACGAGCACGTGCCGCCCACCGATGACACAGCAGCACGACCAGAGCCAGTTCGAAGGGCAATCCCCCGTAGTACATGATCTGGCTGCCCATTTCGGCCTGCTCTGCGGAGACGCCGGGAGGCGGGTCCGCGTACAGCGTCTTCGCGAGGATGTTGTGGGCGGCAATGGACACCACCAGCACTGCGGCCCGTAAGCCGAACGATGTGCGGTGAGGAGAAGGGTCCACTCCCACCAGCGAATAGGTGTACAGGTACCCGGCTGCGACGATGTGGAACTCGATCAGCCACATCACCCACGTTCCGCCGTGCATGTAGTCGAACAACCATGTCCGATAGAGAAGCCACAGCCCGCCGACGTTGAGTGTCGCCGCGACGAGCGGGTGGGTGAGCACTTCACAGGGCCGGGAGCGCAGCACCCGGGAGACGCGTCGGGCCTCGCGCAGAGGGAGCACGCGCAGCGCGAGGGTGACCGGTGCGGCGAGCACCAGCAGTAGCGGTACCGCCATGCCGGCTACCACGTGGGACACCATGTGACCCGCGAAGTCGAAGGATTCGTTGGCCGCACCGTGGCCGTGCTGCGCGCCGTGGCCCTGCGCCGGGCTGTCCGCGGATGCGGAGTTACCCCACACCGCGGCGAGCGCGAGCCAGCCCACCGTCCAACCGGCGGTGCGCGCGAGCGACCACGACTTCGCCGCCGCGGCTGCCGCCCAGTAGGCCAGCACCGCGCAGATCGCCACGCCCCAGACGACGAACGGCATCATCGCGATTCCGTCCTCACCGGCTCCTGCCGGTACGTGGACGCGATGATCGCGCCACCGCACACGAGCAGCACCGCGGCAAGGATGTTCCACGTCAGGTCGTACGGGAGAAGATCGACTTCGTATCGGATCTGGTGAAGGCCCATCAGCTTGTGCTGCACCAGGCCGTCGTACAACTGGAACGCACCCACCGCCGTCACGAAGCCGCCCACCAGGGCTCGCACCCACAACGTCCGGTCACGGATCGCCATGACCACCAGGTAGAAGCCGGCGACGGTGGCGAACCAGCTGAACGCGTGGAACAAGCCGTCCGACACCAGACCCGCCGACGTGGTGGACCGGTCGTAGAAGTGATGCCAATGGAGTATCTGGTGAAAGATCACCTCGTCGGTCATCGCGACCGCGCCCAACCCGAGGAACGCGCCCGCCAGCAGACTCCTGCCTCTTTCGGGCCGACGCTCCACTGTCGCACCCTCGACTTCGCTTTTGGTCATGACCAGGGGACTACCCCCGGTTCGGGCGGTCAATCCCTGCGGGAGACCATTGGCGCGACGCCCTCCGGTGCACCCCGCTCGGCCCGCACACAGAATTTTTTGGGGCGTGTGTTTCGATGCGGACAATCCGGGTATTCAGGACTTGGATCCGGAGCCGCTCGGCATCGGACAAGACAGCGAGGTGGACGCAATGATTGTTCTGGGCCTGATTCTTCTCGTGGTCGGATTCTTCACCGGGATCTCGATCCTGACGACACTGGGTGTCATCCTCCTGGTGATCGGCGTCATCATGGCAATCCTGGGAGCCTCCGGCAAGGCCGTCGGTGGTCGCGCCCACTGGTATTGATCCTTAGAACAGTCGAAGTCCGGACGCTACGGCGTCCGGGCTTCGGCTGTTGTGCGGTAGAACCACCACAAGAAAGCCCGTTCGCACGGAACCCGATCACATGCTCGGGAACCCCGCGTTCGGGCTTTCTGCGGTTATCGGTCCCGGGACCGTATCGGCCGGCGATGACTGGTATCGCACAGCGGATACAACTCGCTACGCCGGCATCGGCACACTGCCACGACGAACCGGTCCGATTCCGTCACGGACCCGTCCTCGGTCTCGATCCGAACCGGACCGTTCACGAGCATCGGTCCGCCTTTGATTTTGCGGACGACCGTGACGTCCTCTGCGCTACCGGAGGTCGCGTTCACCACGTGGCGGCCACCCTCGCTCTCAGTGCCTGCCTGCACGGATCACCACCACCTCTTCGGTATCGATGCCCTGTTGTGCCAGCTCCACTTCCTGGAGATAGCTCAGGCGACTCTGCAGGACCGGTCCGAACGGGATGCGTTCGCGGGCCACGACCGAGCCCGAAAGACCGGCGGCGCGCACACGCTCGAGTGTTTCGTCTACCCCGGTGAATTCCGAGTGCACGAGCAACGCGAATCCGCGCGGAGACAAGAGCCGGGGCAAGGAGTCGCACAACGGGTCGAGCACCGATCGCCCGTCCGGACCGGCATCCCAGCGCGGATCCTCACTGCCCCGGCCGTCGTCCGGCACATAGGGCGGGTTGGAGAGAACCACGTCGAACGGACCGTGTTCCACGGCCACATCCAGACTTCCTCGAAGTACCGAGATCGGCAGCCTCCGCGACAGGGCATTTGCCCGCGCGGTGAGAACCGCCCTGCGTGAAATATCGAGCGCAGTCACCGCCCCGGCCCCCGCCCTCGCGGCTGTGATTGCGAGAAACCCACTCCCGGTACAGAAATCGAGGACTTTGGCGTCCTGTGCACCTCCGGCGTCGCGGAGCGCCCGCGCAAGAAGAAACGAATCCTCTTGGGGGCGGTACACGCCGGGCAGACGCCACACTCGAGGGGAATCCGGACGGTCGAGGACTGGAGAAGTGGTCACAGCTACATCACCCCGGGGTTCGATGTGCGGAGTCGACGACTACGCACCAGCCAATGCCTGAGCCGACCGTGCGGAGGGCGCATCTTCCCGTCGACGACGCCCACAACGCGCCATCGAGCGGGTATTCGGTCATGGCCGCGAATACCCGTACCCCAGATCCGCGAAACCTGCCGTTTACGACCACGACTTCTCGGTCAGGACATCACCCGGCGCCCCAGGGCGTGCAGGCCGCGTCGCAGCGGCCCCGTCGCTCGCTGATCCTGCAGTGCGGCATCGGCGGCGTTCCAGCCGCACATTCCGTGTACGCCGCCGCCGGGGTGTGCTCCTGCGCTGGCCAGATACAGCTTGCCCACCGGGGTCCGCGACCCGCCGAGTCCTGGCGCGGGACGAAGGAACAACTGCTGGTGGATCTGCGCGGTACCACCGTTGACCGCTCCACCGACCAGGTTGGCGTCAGCCGCTTCGAGATCGGCGGGACGCTGCACGGTCCGGCCCAGAATCGTGTCCCGGAATCCGGGCGCGTACGCCTCGAGCTGGGCGTCGACCCTCTCGGCGAGAAGGTCGGCGGACTCGTCGTCGGTGACGCCGCGGGGCAGGTGCGTGTACGCCCAGGCACTTTCGGTCCCGGCGGGCGACCGGGTGGGATCCGTCGTCGTCATCTGCCCGAAGAGCAGGAACGGAGACTCCGGAACCACCCCTGTCGACAGATCCGCCGACCAGCGGACCATCGCGTTCGAATCGGCACCGACATGCACGGTGCCCGTCCGGGACAACGACTCCGACCGCCACGGCACAGGACTGTCGAGCGCGTAGTTCACCTTGACCACGGGCGTGTCCCATTCGAATCCCTGCAGGTCGGCACGGGCACGCTCGGTGACGGAGGAACTCGCGAGCAACTTTTCGTACAGCGCGGGCGCCGACACGTCCGCGAGTATCGCCCGGCGGACCTTCACCCGTCGTCCGCCCGCAGTACGCACCGCTACGGCGGTTCCGTCTTCGACGTCGATATCGGTGACGCGATCGCCACATCGGATCTGCACACCGGCATGTTCACCGCGGCGGACCAGAGCGTCGGTGAGGGCACCCGCACCGCCGACCGGACACGGGAAACCCACGTCCTGGGCGAGCATGGTCAAGAGGTAACCCATCACGCCGCTGCCCGGGGCGTCGGGAGGGATATCGGAGTGCATGGCATTGCCGAGCAGGAGCAGGCGGGCTGCATCTCCGCCGAACAATTCCTCGCTCAGGCGACGGACGGGAAGCGCCAGCATCCTGGCGAAGCGCAGAGATTCCGCAGGCCCGAGTGCGCGCAGCAGTGACGTCGAACCCCGAACCGGCGGGAACGGGGAAAGAAGCAGCTTCAGCAGTGAACCGCGCACCGTGTTCCACTGCTCGACGAGCGTCATCCAGGCTTCCCCGTCACCGGCGCACCGGCGTTCGAGATCGGCGGCGGTGTCTTCGGCACGGCGCGAGACCACCACCGCGTCCTCGTCCTCGGGACCGAGCGGATGACCGAACGAGTTGGGCGACCGGCTCCAGCTCAAACCGTGGGACTCGAGGTCGAGTGCGGCAAAGGCGGGCGACACCGCTCCGAGCGGATAGAACGCGCTGAACAGGTCGGTCCGGAAACCCGGATGGAGTTCGGCGCTGCGTACGGCACCGCCGGGTTGCGGTTGTTCCTCGAGCACCAGTACGTCCCAGCCGGCATCCGCGAGTGCCGCCGCTGCGGTGAGCCCGTTGGGACCGGCACCGATGACGACGGCATCGACAGTTTCGGTACTCATCGCGCGGGCCCCGAGGGAGTCGCACGTTGCGCGAGGAGCGTCAACCGGGACAGGCACTCCCGATTCCGCGGCCATACCGCGGATTCCTGTACGAACTCGGGCAGCATGCTGGGGAGCCCGCTCACGACGTGCTCGGCCATGGTGATCGTCGACCCGCCTCCGGACGCGGGTTCGATCGTCAACCTGATCTCGGCCTGGCCGAAAGCCCACGCGCGTGCACGCAAGACGAGTTCTCGTTCGGGGGTCGCCGAGAGAACCTCGGTGCGGTCGTCGAGCAGCACGGGCCAGAGTCCGACCGAATGATGGATGCGGCTGCCGACGGCCGGCCAGGTCGCGTCGACCTTCCGAATGCGGGAGGCTCCGACGACCCACGTCGCATAGCTCCACCCGTCCGCCAGGACATCCCACACCCGGCTCGGCGAAGCAGTGGTCTCCTTGCGCGCGACTTTGGTCATCCCCGATTTCCCTCCTCGTCCGCGGTCCGTGCCGGGGGCATACCCGCGACCGCTCCGGCCCACACCGGCGCCTCGCGCGCGGGTGTGAGACGAGAAGCGGAGGGGTACCTGAGCGACATGCCCGCAGACAGAGAAGAACCCACACAGTCCGACGACGCAAGACAGGGAGCATCTGCATTCGTGTTCGCTCCCTCACCCCTGCTGACGGTCACGATCGAAAAAGCGCCGAGCGGGAGCACAGAACTGCACGTGCATCCCGGTGGACAGGGTTTCTGGATCGGCCGGATGGCATCCATCCTGGGCATGGACGTACACCTGTGCGGCCCCTTCGGCGGTGAGTCCGGCGGCATTCTCGTCGACCTCATCGGCCGCGAAGGCATCACGGTCCATCCGGTGTCTTCCGCCTCCGACAACGGCTCGTACGTCCACGACCGTCGCGGCGGCGAACGCGAAGTGGTCGTGGAGGTCGAGCCACCCACGCTCACCCGCCACGAGACGGACGACCTCTTCAGCGCCTCGCTCGGCGCAGGCATGTCCGCCGATGTTGCGATCATCGGCGGGCCGCACTGCGACGACGCCGTACCCACCGAGCTCTACACCCGCCTCTGCGCCGACCTGTCCGCCCTGAAGATCCCGGTCGTGGCAGATCTCTCGGGCCCGACCCTGACCGCCGCGCTGGAAGGCGGGGTGTCGCTGCTGAAGGTGAGCCACGAGGACCTCATCGAAGACGGCCGCGCGGCCTCGGAGGACCTCGACGACCTCATCGCCGCCATGCACTCGCTGCACAAGGAAGGTGCCGGAAGCGTCGTGATCTCACGTGCGGCCGATCCGGCGATCGCACTGCACGACGGGGTGGTCTGGGAGGTCGAGGCGCCCCCGGTGCAGTCGGTGGACCACCGTGGCGCCGGCGACTCGATGACCGCGGGCCTCGCCGTCGGCTATGCCGACGGACTCCCGTTCGAGCAAGCTCTCCGGCTCGGTGCCGCCGCCGGCGCAGTGAACGTCACGCGACGAGGACTCGCCACCGGTCAGCGGCACTCGATCGAGAAGATGACCGAGAACGTGCAGGTGCGACGACTGGAGAAGGACCACACATGAAGGCGCTGATCGTCAACGACGACGGAATCGACAGTCCCGGGCTGGCCGCGCTGGCCCGGGTCGCCGTCGCGGCGGGCCTCGACGTGCAGGTGGCAGCACCCCACATCGAACGAAGCGGCGCCAGCGCAGCGCTGAGCGCCCTCGAGGACGACGGAAAGCTGAAGGTGTCGCGGCGGTCCATGCCGGAGCTTCCCGACGTGGACGTTCTCGCGGTCCACGCGTCCCCGGCATTGATCACGTTCGTCGCGTCGTACGGCGCCTTCGGTG
Organism: Rhodococcus sp. 7Tela_A2; assembly: GCF_049311045.1. NCBI lineage: Bacteria > Bacillati > Actinomycetota > Actinomycetes > Mycobacteriales > Nocardiaceae > Rhodococcus > Rhodococcus sp. 7Tela_A2. Next base: position 10,808 of record NZ_JAXION010000076.1, read on the forward strand.
ACACTCCCGACCTCGTTCTGTCGGGGATCAACCTCGGGCCCAACACCGGTCGCGCGATCCTTCATTCCGGAACCGTGGGCGCCGCTCTCACCGCGGCGGCTCACGGGGCCCGCGCGGTCGCGTTGTCGCTCAACGCATCCGATCCCTCGTCGTGGGAGACCGCGGAATACATCGCCGAACGTGCCGTGCGATGGTCGATGGAGCACGGGGAACCCGGCGAGGTCCTCAACGTGAACATCCCCGATGTTCCGGTCGAGGAACTGCACGGGCTGCGCGAGGCCCAGCTGGCCGAATTCGGTGCGGTTCAGGCGGAGATCTCCGACTCGGACGAGGACTACGACGATCAATACGATGACGACGACACCCGCACCGTGACCATGTCCTTCAAGGCCATCGACATCCACGGGCCGGACGACACCGACGCCGTGTTGCTCAGCCGCGGGTGGGCCACCGCGACCGTCCTGCAGATGCCGTTCGAGATGGCGGGGTCCGATCTAGGCGACCTCGGATTCTCCCGGGACGGTGTGTCCCCTTCCTGAGCCCGCGTCTCCCGGCACTCGAGCACAACACCGACGGCACCCAGTGGAGGACGTTGGCCTGACCCATGCGCAGCCGGATCTGCTTGTCGAACATCGTCATCATGGGCATGGGATCGGTCATCCCGCCGTACACGCCGCTGAGCGAGATGGTGCCGCCGCGTCGCACGATATCGATGGCCGTGTACAGCGCGTGAAGCCTGTCCACTCCTGCCTTCTCCATCAGCGGTTCCGCGATCGCCGAGGGCAGGAATCCTGTCGCCGTCTGGGCAAGCTTGGCCACCGGCGACCCGTGCGCTTCCATCCCCACCGCGTCGATCACCGAGTCGGTGCCGCGACCGTCGGTGCGGTCGCGGATGATGTCGCCGAGATCGCTGCCCGCCTCACGGAGGTCGATCGTCTCCATACCGCGGGAAGCGGCACGAGCGAGCCGTTCCGGCACCAGATCGACCGCGATCACGCGCGCACCCCGGTGCGTGGCGATACGTCCTGCCATCTCGCCGATCGGCCCCAGCCCCAGCACCGCCACCGTGCCGCCGTCCGGAATGTTCGCGTATTCCACCGCCTGCCAGGCGGTGGGCAACACGTCCGAGAGGTAGGAGAAGCGGTCGTCCGCCGGCCCGTCGGGAACCTTGATGTGAGTCGAGTCGGCCAGGGGAACACGGAGATACTCCGCCTGTGCACCCGGCACGCTGCCGTACAGCTTCGAGTATCCGAAAAGTGCTGCGCCACTCCCCTCTTCGCGAACCTGAGTGGTTTCACACTGCGACTGGAGCCCGTGGTCGCACATGAAGCAGCTGCCGCACGATATCTGGAACGGGATGACCACTCGGTCTCCCGGAGTCAGGCTGGTGACACCGGCGCCGACTTCTTCCACGATCCCCATCGGTTCGTGCCCGAGAATATCGCCGGGCGTCATGAAGGCGCCGAGCACCTCGTACAGGTGCAGATCCGACCCGCAGATGTTGGTGGTCGTGACTCGAATGACGGCGTCGGTCGGCTTCTCGATCTTCGCGTCGGGGACATTGTCGACGCTGACCTTTCGACGGCCTTGCCATGTCACTGCCTTCATCGGGAACTCCTCCGCTGTGGATTGCACGTGTTTTCCGGGCTACCCGGCCCCCGCCGGGGTTAACCGCGCCGATCGGGGTATCCGCCGGGCACGAGATCCCGGATCGACCGGCGCGCACCCGCCCTACCCCACCACGAAGGAGATCGCACGTGACGTCATTGTGGCTCGCACGAGACGCCGAGGCCGGCACCCACACCAGCGACGAGTGGACGCAGCGACGCGAGGTGTACGACACCGTCGTCGTCGGCGCAGGGCTGACAGGCGTCGTCACCGCCTTGCTGCTCGCCCGGTCCGGGCAGCGCGTCGCCATCCTCGAAGCACGTGATATCGGGGCGGTGACCACCGGCAACACCACCGCCAAGGTGAGCCTCCTCCAGGGGACCGCCCTGTCACAGATCTCGCGCCGGCATTCCCGCCCGGTCGTGCAGGCGTACGTGGACGGCAATCTCGGCGCCCAGCGGTGGATCGCCGAGTTCTGCAAGCACAACGACGTGGCAACGGAGACCGCCGACGCGTACACGTACGCCGTGAGCGGCGAGAGCGTGGGCTCGGTCGAGGCAGAACACCGCAGTTGCCGCGCGGCGGGCCTGCCGACGCGAACCGTGACCGACACCGAGTTGCCCTATCCCGTCGCCTCGGCGGTCGTGCTGCCGAATCAGATCCAGTTCGACCCGATGCCGATGCTGCGCGCTGCTGTGCGCGAACTCCGGGCGAACGACGGCGAGGTCTTCACCGGCATCCGCGCCGTGTCGGCCTCGGCGGACAGCGGCGGCTGCACGGTCGAGACCGAGTCCGGAAGCGTGCGCGGCGCGCACGTCGTACTGGCCACAGGCATGCCGATCCTGGATCGAGGCGGGTTCTTCGCGCGACTCGAACCGGAACGCTCGTACGCCTGCGCGTTCGAGGTGGCAGAGACACCGCCCAGCGGCATGTACCTGTCGGTGGACTCGCCCACCCGCTCGATCCGGACCGCCCCCGCGGCGAATCCTCGGAGCGCCTCCTCGTCCGGCAACGACCACCCTCTGCTGCTCGTCGGCGGCAACGGCCACGTGGTGGGCCGGCACAAGGGATCGACCCGTGCCGCTGTCGCGGACCTCATCGCGTGGACGCAGCGGCATTTCCCGGGAGCGAAGCCCGTCGCGCGATGGTCCGCGCAGGACTACAGCACGCTCGATTCGCTGCCGTACGTCGGTCCACTGCTCCCGACAACGGACCGCCTCTGGGTCGCGACCGGCTACGGCAAGTGGGGTATGACCAACGCGGTCACCGCCGCGCACCTGTTGAGCACCCGGATCACCGGTGAACGCGATCCCGAGATCGAGGCGTGGGCTCCCGGGTATTCGGCGTGGAGCCCGTCCCAGCTGTTCGACGTCCCGAGCGCGGTGAAGCTCAACGCGGGCGTGGGCATCAACCTCGCCCGCGGATGGTGGAGCGCGGAGACCAGCTCGGACTCCTCGACCGCACCCGGCGAGGGCGAAGGACGCGTCGCGCGCGACTGCGGCCTTCCCGTCGGCATATCCACGATCGACGGCCGGACCCAGCGGGTGTCGGCGGTGTGCCCGCATCTCGGAGGGGTACTGCGATGGAACGACGAAGAGGCCTCCTGGGACTGTCCCCTGCACGGATCTCGCTTCGCCGCCGACGGCACCCGGCTCGAAGGACCGGCGACGAGTGACCTGAATCGCCGCTGACCGCGACGTTTCCTGACACACGACCCGGGGTATCCGGGTCCGGATCGAGAAAGGCACGATAGATATGACTACAGCGGAACAAGGCCGTCTCGCGGGACGCAGGATTGCGGTCCTCGCCACCGACGGTGTCGAAGAGGTAGAGCTCGTCGAGCCATGGAAGGCCGTCGAAAAAGAAGGCGCGACACTCGAACTGTTGTCGCTCCGGACCGGCGAGATCCAGGCGATGCAGCAGGATGTCAACGCAGCCGGCAAGTACCCCGTCGACCGGGTGGTAGCCGACGCGAACGTCTCCGATTTCGACGCACTGCTGCTTCCGGGCGGCACGACCAACCCTGATCATCTGCGCCAGGATCCCGACACTGTCGCCTTCGTGCGGGACTTCGTGCAATCGGACAAGCCCGTCGGCGTGATCTGCCACGGGCCGTGGACGCTGGTGGAAGCCGGAGTCGTGGACGGCCGCACGTTGACCTCGTATCCGAGCGTGCGCACCGACATCCGGAATGCCGGCGGAACCGTCGTCGACAAAGAGGTGGTCATCGACCGCAACCTGGTGTCCAGCCGGAATCCGGACGACCTTCCCGCATTCTGCGCGGCCGTCATCGACGTGGTCGCCGAGGCGGGTTCAGGTAGCTCCTGACCGAGACGGGTGACGGAGAAAACCGCCCGATAGCGCACATGCCGAGTTGTGAGAAGTACTTGTTGTGAGAAGAAAGGACCCCTCGACGATGGTTGAGGTCGACGCCCTCCCCGACCCCGCTGCGGCGACGCCGTCTCCCGCCGCGGTCGGGGCACGTTTCAGCACCGCCGAGATCAAGCGCCGCATCGACGCGATGTTCGACGAAGTGCAGTCCGTCGAAGTGGAGCGGCTGGAGGCGTGACTTCCCAGCTCACGCAGCCTGCCCGCCCGCATACCGATGCGAAAGTTGAACAACGATGAGTGAGACGTCCTCCAACCGATTCGTGGTCGTGGCCAACCGGCTGCCGGTGGACCTGGAGACCCCGCCGGACGGTGGACCAGGGGTGTGGCGTCGGAGCCCCGGCGGGCTCGTGACGGCGCTCGAGCCGGTCCTCCGTTCCGCCGACGGCGCGTGGGTCGGCTGGCCCGGCACCCCCGACGTCGAGCTCGACCCGTTCGTCGAGGAGGGCTTGACCCTTCATCCGGTGCGACTGAGCGAAGCGGAAGTCACGGAGTACTACGAGGGCTTCTCCAACGAGACGCTCTGGCCGCTCTACCACGATGCGGTGATCGCGCCGACGTTCGACCGCGCCTGGTGGCGCACCTACGAGAAGGTCAACCGCCGGTTCGCCGAGGAGGCCGCTCGGGCGGCAGCGCCCGGCGCCACCGTGTGGGTTCACGACTACCAGCTTCAGCTGGTCCCGCGGATGCTTCGCGATCTGCGCCCCGATCTGAGGATCGGGTTCTTCCTGCATATCCCGTTCCCTCCCACCGAATTGTTCCTCCAGCTGCCGTGGCGGAAGGAGATCCTCGAGGGACTCATGGGTGCCGACCTTGTCGGTTTCCACCTGCCCGGCGGCGCCGAGAACTTCCTGTACCTCGCCCGGCGGCTGCTCGACCTCCCGAGCTCTCCTCGGGGCACCACCGGGGGCGGCACCATCGATCTCGGGGATCGACGCGTGCGGGTCGGCGCGTATCCGATCTCGATCGATTCCGCACAGCTGCGCGACCAGTCGGTCACGGCCGCAACGAAACTGCGCGCCAAGGAGATACGTGCGGAGCTGGGCGACCCGGAGACGATTCTCCTGGGTGTCGATCGGCTCGACTACACCAAGGGGATCAGCGTTCGGCTCGAGGCATTGCGCGAGTTGCTCGTCGAGGGCACGCTCGACCCCGAAAAGGTCGTCATGGTCCAGCTCGCGACCCCCAGCCGCGAACGGCTCTCCGCGTACGCGTCCTTGCGCGACGACATCGAACGGCAGGTCGGAAACATCAACGGCGAGTTCGGGCAGCTCGGACGGCCCGTGGTGCATTACCTGCACCGGCCCGTCGATCGCGACGAACTGGTCGCGATGTACGCCGGGGCCGACGTCATGGTTGTCACCCCGTTCCGCGACGGTATGAATCTCGTCGCCAAGGAGTACGTGGCGTGTCACGGCGACGGGAGCGGAGCGCTCGTGCTGAGCGAGTTCGCGGGGGCCGCCGCAGAGTTGAGGCGTGCGCACGTGGTGAACCCGCACGATCTCGAGGACGTCAAACGTGCCGTGGTGAACGCCGTGGGAGAAGACCGGGCGAGCGCCGCGCGGCGAATGCGCTCCATGCACAAACACGTGATGGCACACGACGTCGACCGCTGGGCGAATTCGTTCCTGTCCCACCTCACCGAGGATCACTGACCGGTCCGGACAATTTGTGACGCGGGTCGCATTATCAGCTGTGACCGACGTGCCCCATAGATGCCGTTTGGTTCGCCACCGCCTCACTCGAGGCGGTGGCGACGACGCTCGGTGTGTGCCGCATAATCGGACATATGACGGACCGCAGCATCCCGGAGGAGCCCGCACTGGCCGGGCACGCCGGAGACGGTGCCACCCAGCATGTGGGTAGCTTCAGGTACTTGCTCGCAGACGACGCATGGGAATGGTCGGATGCCGTCGCGAGGATGCACGGCTACGAGCCCGGAACCGTCACGCCGACCACCGACCTGCTTCTTCAACACAAACACCCGGACGACAAAGAACACATCGCGATGCTTCTCGACGCGGTGCGTTCGGCGGGTGAACCGTTCAGTAGCCGGCACCGGATCATCGACACCGCTGGGAACGTGAAGCGTGTCGCCGTGATCGGGGACCGGCTCGTCGACGAGGACGGCACCCTGCTCGGCACCTCGGGCTTCTATCTGGACTTGTCCGATGCATTCGAGGAAGAGGTCCGCGAGGGCGTCGACCTGGCGGTGAACGCACTCGCCGAATCCCGCGCCGTGATCGAACAGGCCAAAGGCGTCCTCATGCTCGTGTACTGCATTTCGCCCCAGCACGCTTTCGAGGTGCTGGCCTGGCGGTCGCAGGAAACCAACGTCAAACTCCGGGTACTCGCCGAGCAACTCGTCGCCGACATCACTGCGGGCCCCGGGACCGAAGCGATGAGCCGGACTGAGTTCGACCACCTGCTCATGACGCTGCACGAGCGCGTCGGGAACGAATAGCGGGAGCCGCCCTCCGTACGGCTCCTTCGTCCCCGACCGCCGGCAGACAGCGCAGCGCAAGCCGGAGTTCAGCGCCGGGGAATCAGAGCAACACCGCGACGATGACCGCCACGAAGATCGCCACGATCACAGCGATGGAAACCAGTGCGACCCACCCACTGACGGGAAAGTGGTTTCTCGTTTCCGGTTCCGGAGCGGACAACCCGGAGGTCTGACCGGATTCGGGAGGGGTGGAACCGGGACTGACCCCTCCGCCCTGCTCGAGATCGGGTGTCGACGCCGGATCGGGATCGGTATTGCGGTGTGGTTCGGGATCGGAGACAGTCACACATCCTCCTCGGATCGTCGCTTCGGTTCGTGATCGGCAGGGAACACCGACAGCGGGATCGCCGCCCTGCCCGACCGTTCCTCCGGAGTACCCGGGACCCGCTGTTCGAACCGCACCGACAGCATCCGGCTCGATGCGAGTGCTCTGCGCCGGGGATTACTTACCCGCGTGTGGGGTAGTCGTTGTGTAGTGCCCCACCACGGACGAACCGGCTCGGGAAGGCCGCGTCACTGCGGTGTGGCGCACTGGGACGCGATCGAAACTACCTACAACACAGGATATTTCATGACACCTGAGGTCAAGAACCCCCGGAACGACTCACGGCTCGCACGGACAGCGATGTGGTATGCCGCAGGCGTGATAGCGCTTGCCGCCGTCGTCGCGGCCGGTGTGATCGTGTGGGCGAGCCTGAATACAGGCGATACCTGCGCCGACGCGGACTTCGCGGTCTGTACCGACCCCGCGCGCGCGATCCTCGCATTCGGCCCGGTTCTGATCCTGCTCCTCGGTGGGCTGGGCGCTTTCGTGCAGACCTTCAGGGTCTGGCAGGCGGCCGGCCGGTGGCAGATCTGGCATGGCACCGGATGGGCGCTGTTTGTACTGATGGTGCTCTACGCGGGCTTTGCCGCAGGTATAGCAGTTTGATCCCGCTCGACCTCCCCCCGGAGTCGCCGGGCTCAGGACGCCCGGTCGAGCCCGAGCGTCGCGAGAGCATTGTCGAGCGACGGGTGCGCGACGACGGGGATGGTGGCCCCGAGCACGCGGAACAAGCGGTGCACGGGCCTGCTCCCTACCAGTGCCCAGTGATACCCGCCCTGCTCGCAGCGTGTCTCCAGGTGTTCGAAGACCCTGAGGCCGGCAGCACCGAAGAAGTCGACGTCGGAGAGGTCGAGGACGATGCGGGACGTTTCCAGGTGTCGGGCGGCGAAATCACGCAACGCGTGCGCATTACGGATGTCGATCTCTCCACGCACCCTGATCTGGATGACGTCGGAGCCGATCGGGAGGGCACTGAATTCTGCTCCGAACCACTGCTCGACCACGACGTCGGAGGGTGCAGGGCATACCGACCACGTAGCCGCGGTCGACCATCGATGAGGCGATGCGATTCGCTGAGAAACTGTCATGACACTTCCCAACACAGACGATGTTGTTAAGCGCGACGACAGCGGTGGCACTCCGGCTACCTACCGAAAAACCTCGCGGCCGCGTGGCGCTTCCGAGTTCCCGGCTGTGTGCTCAACCTTCCCAAACACTAGTGCAACCGGCGCCAGCTCTCAACCGCCGTCCGCTGTCCCGAGTGGCCCTGACCTCACATAGATCGGCGGTCTCGCCCCTCGATCCACGACCGGCCGACGGCGTGGCCTTCGCGCGCGGCGAGAATCTGCGCGCGGGTGTCGACCCGGGGCGCGCCGGAGCCGCTGTCGAGATGTGCAGCGCCGGAAGCCTCTTGGTGTGATCCTGACGACCGGCTTCGTGGTGTGGACCGCGTGCTCGTCACGTTGTTAGGGTCGCGGCGTGCCCTTCCCACTGCCGTTGAGGACCGACCGGTTGCGCCTGCGACTTCATCGCCCCGATGATCTCGATTGGATGGTAGCGGTCCACTCCCGGCCGGACGTCGCACGCTTTCTGCTGGACGATCCGTGGACCGAGGCTCGCGGGGCAGAGGTTCTGGACAAGCGTCTGGCGCGCACCGACCTCGACGGCGAGGAGGGGGCCGTAGCGCTGATCCTGGAGCACGACGGCGCGCCGGTCGGCGATATCTCGCTCTGGCTCACCGATCGCGAGCACCGGTCGGCCGAGATCGGCTGGGTACTCGATCCGGCCCACACCGGTCGCGGATTCGCTCGCGAGGCGGTCCGGACCGTCCTCACAACCGGGTTCGACCATGGCCGGCTGCACCGCGTCGCCGCTCAGATGGACGCTCGCAATACGCCTTCGGCTCGACTGGCAGCTGCCGTCGGGATGCGACGGGAGGCTCATTTCCGGCAGGACTTCTGGAGCAAGGGCGAGTGGACGGACAGCTTCGTGTACGCCGTACTGGCGTCGGACCCCAGGCCCGTGACTCGGCGGGGGAACCGCGCCGAGTAGGTGACTTTCCCTGCTCATGAGGTAGGCGGGAGGTTGAACACGGGGCGGTGTGGGTAGCCTTGCCGGGACACCTCAAGGAAACGACCCCCTGACCTGCTTCGACCCCCTCATGGAGATCAAAACCTCATGGCCAATTCCGCGTCGATCGAATCGGCACGAGACCACACCACCCCGGTAGTCGAACTGCGAGTTCAGGCCGACCCCGCCCAGCTGTCCGTACTTCGCGCGGTCGCTGCCGCAATCGCGCTGCAACACGACTTCGATCTCGATACGGTGGCCGACGTGAAACTCGCCGTGGACGAGGCCGCGACCCGTCTCATCATGGGCGCGCCGGATGGCGCGACCCTGTCGTGCAGCTTTCAACTGGTGCCCGGCCGGCTCCGTATCGCCTTGACCGCCCCCACCGCGAACGCCAACGCGGTCGGGCAACCCCGTTCGTTCGGGTGGCACGTGCTCAACTCGCTGACCGACTCCATCTCGGTGTCGTCGGAGGATCGCGGGGACGGCACCCTCTCCACCATCGACATGTCCATCGCAGAAGGTAGTGCCGCTCGGTGAGCCGAAATCCAGCACGATCGAGCGACGAGTACGCCGACGTAACCGAAACCTTGAGCAAGCTCCTGACGCTGAGTCAGGACGACCCGGAACGGTCGGCGATCCGTGATGCGGTCGTCGAGCGCTGCCTGCCCCTCGCCGAGCACATCGCGCGCCGATTCGACGGGCGAGGCGAAGCGTTCGAGGACCTGCTTCAGGTCGCGCGCCTCGGCCTCGTCAATGCCGTCGACCGCTTCGACACCGAACGCGGGTCCGACTTCGTGTCGTTCGCAGTGCCGACGATCATGGGCGAGGTTCGGCGTCATTTCCGCGACACCGGATGGGCCGTGCGCGTTCCGCGCCGGATGAAGGAGCTCCACCTCTCCCTGAGCAAGGCGACCTCCGAACTCTCGCAGCACCTGGGCAGGGCCCCTACAGCAGCGGAACTCGCGGCCGAACTGGGGATCGACCAAGAAGAGGTCATGCAGGGCCTGGTCGCCGGCAACGCGTACCAGACCGTGTCCGTGGATCGTTCGTCCCCGTCGGGTGACGACGGCCTGACCTTGGCCGACACACTCGGTGACTACGACGCGGCGCTCGACGAGGTGGAGAACCACGAGGCACTGCGTCCGCTGCTCGAGGCGCTTCCCGCTCGCGAACGCACGGTGGTTCTGCTCCGGTTCTTCGGCAACATGACCCAGACGCAGATTGCCGAGCGTGTCGGGGTGTCGCAGATGCACGTGTCTCGCCTGCTCACCAAGACGCTCGCGCAACTGCGCGAGCAACTCGGCGACAACTTCTGATCGCAGATCCCCCTCGCCGCCCCCCCCCCCCCCCCCCCGGTGGGGGGGGGGGGGGGGGGGGGGGGGGGGGGGTGGGCCGCCCC
>NZ_JAXION010000077.1:0-20962 GCF_049311045.1 Rhodococcus sp. 7Tela_A2
CCCCCGGGCGGGGCCCGGGGGGGGGGGGGGGCCCCCCCCCCGCCCCCCCGCCGCCGGGCCCCACCAGCCAGCGCCGGCCGTCGTGCCGGACGACCGTCACCGGGTTGGTGCGAGGTCGGCCCGTGTGCCGGCCCCGGGTGGTCAGCAGGTGGGTGTGGGGCACGACGCCGGCGCGTACCAGCGCACTCATGACAGTGTTCTCGAGGCGATGCGCGCGACCCCGGCTGTAGGTCCGGATCTTCCGTGGTTGCCCGTCGGGAGCGGGCGGGTCGCGCGGGTCTGCATTCATGGTGTGCCTCCTGCGCTTTCGAGCCGCGCACAGCCCGCCGGGGAGTGTAGGTGGGTCTATTCGTGTGGGGGTTCGCCGGTGACGACATGGTCGGCGTGGTTCATGCCTTCGCGGACCAGGCGGGCGAGGTGCCCGTCACGGATGCGGTAGATCACGCGCCGGCCTTCCTTGCGGGTGTCGACGAGGCCGGTGAAGCGCAGTTTGGCCAGGTGTTGACTGACTGCGGTGCGGGAGCCCCTGCACGCATCGGTCAGAGCGGTGACGTCGGCTTCGCCGTGCGTGAGCAGCCAGAGAATATGGAAGCGGGTCGGGTCGGCGAGCATCCGGAATGTAGAAGTTGCTGCGTCGAGCCGCTCCTGGTCCGGCGCGACCGGGTGGCTCAGGCTCGCGGACCGTTGCGGCGCTTCGATTCCCGGCTTCATCGCTCACGCCCTTCCTGCCGGCACCGGCTCGGTGATCGGTTCGGTGCGCGCCGGCCATGCCCGGGCAGCAACGAGTCCTGCGAGTGTAGCGAGAACGGCGAGGGTGATTGCCGCTATCGGCTGGCTTACGGTGGCCCCGACCCAGCCCGCGATCGTGTAGGTGAAGAAGAAGCAGGCGTGCGAGAGCGAGAACTGCGCGGTGAACACCGCACCCCAGTTCTCCGGCTCGGATTCGAACCGCAGCAGCCGCGCCGACGGCGTGTTGATCAACGACGTACCCATGCCCATGACCAGCCAGGTCCCTGCGAGCAACGCCCACCCGGCGCCGCGGCCCGCGTCGGCGACAAGCAGCGCGACCGTCGCCGTCAGTCCGATCGGCAGGAGGGCCGCGCCCGTGAGCATCACCCGCCGGTCCGGGATCCGGGCGAGCAGGCGGGGCAGCGTCAATGCCACCAGCATCGACCCGCCTCCGTAGATACCGAGTGCAATCGCAACCCCGGTGTTCGAGCCGCCGAGGAGTTCGCGGACGTAGACGACGGTGTTGACCAGGACCAGCCCGGTCGCTGCCGCGACCGACAGGTTCAGTGCGAGAAGGCCCCTCAGCCGCGGCCGGGAGAACATCACCCGCGCGCCGAGGGTGACCCGCTGCACCAGCGGGACCGAACGATCGGCGGGCGCGATCATCGGCAGAGTCGTGGAGACCACCAGCAGCGCAGAGGCGGCGAACCCGGCAACGGTACCGAGGAACAGATAGTTGTAGGTCACCACCGACAGCAGCGCCGCTGCGAGGATCGGGCTCAGCAGCGACTCGAGGTCGTAGGCCAGCCGCGAGAGGGAAAGCCCCCGGGTGTAGTCGTCCTCGTCGACGAGCACCGACGGGATCACCGACTGGAACGCGGGTGTGAACGTCGCCGACGCCGACTGCAACACGAAGATCAGCACGTAGATCTGCCACGGCTGATCGACGAACGGCAACGCCAGTGCGATCACCGCACGCACCCCATCCGCACCAACCAGGAGCGCCCGCCGCGGCACGTGATCGGTCAGGGCCGAGATCACCGGTGCGATCACCACGTACGCGACCATCTTGATCGCCAGTGCCGTGCCCAATACCGCGCCGGCCTCGGCGCCGGCCAGGTCGTATGCGAGTAGGCCGAGAGCGACGGTCAGCAGGCCGGTGCCGACGAGCGCGACCACCTGCGCGGTGAACAATCGGCGGAACGTGCGGTTCCGCAGGGTCGCGAGCACCCGGTTACCTCCTGAACCATTTCTGCTATCACTCACGATACGCCAATAGGTGCGCACTTGCGCACATGTGGTGAGAGAATTGCGCGAATGATCCAGTCTCTACAACTGTGGCCGATGAGTTCGCCGCGGGTTGCGAGTCCGTGTTGTCGAGACCCGGACGAAAGGCGACGACGATGCGCAAAGTAATTCTGTCTGTCATGACAACACTCGACGGCTTCACGGCGGGACCGAACGGAGAGCTCGAGTGGATCGACGTCGCGGACGACGAACTGGACACTCGCATCGCCGAGTTGCTTGCCGGGATCGACGGCATGTTCTTCGGGCGCGTGGCCTATGAACTTCTGGCGCAGCATTGGCCCGCCGCCGAGAACTCGAGCAGGGAAATCGAAGCCGAGCAGGCGCGGCGGATGAACTCGCTGCCGAAGTACGTGCTCTCGCGTTCGTCACTCACCACCGACTGGGGCCCGGCCCGGCGGGTCGGCGACGACCTCCCACGGGAGGTCGCGCAGATGAAGGAACAGCCCGGTAAGGACTTGGCACTCTTCGCCGGGGCGACCGCGATCTCTGCCTTCGCTTCCCACGATCTGATCGACGAATACCGGCTGATGGTCTTCCCGGTGCTGCTCGACAAGGGAATGCCGCTTCCTCCCCTGGGGTGCCGAAATCTGCGATTGGTGGAGTCGAAAACGTTCGCGCGGTCCGGCGTCGTTCTCCTCCGCTATCTTCCTCGGGCGGAGGAGCCGACTGCGTAGGGGTTCTCCGACTTGTAGAAGCAGTGGTCTGTCGGCCCGGTGCGATTCGGGCGAATGAAGCGGATCGGCGGCGATGATTCGTACCTCGACAGCGGAGCTGACGGACTCACGGACTGTGCGATGTCCGCGGCGATCCTCCTCATGGAGCGCACTTCGGGGCGCGGCATCGTGCACCAGGGAGCGCTCCGAAGCGTGCAGTCCGAGAACATCTTCCGTCCCGGAGCCGTCACGGAACGGACTCCACGAGCAGGACCCGCGCCGCTTCCTTCGCATGGCGGGCAGGCTCGGGCGACCGCGTCCGGGTGTCATCCTCCGCGCGTATCCCGCCGCAACCATCGGTGCGCTCACCATCGCCGAACTGCTCGCCCCCTCGCAGACCGCTGCGGCGCTGTCGGCCGTGACTGCCGTCGCCGTCACGGTGTTTCTCCGCGCTCCTCACGTACCGGCGGCGCTGTGCGCTGGCGGAATAGGACTCGCCGATCCCGGTTTCGCATATTTGTGGCAGACCCTCGTGCCCGCGTTGGTGATCGTGCTGCTCGGTGCCGAAATGGCCGGGCGTATCGTGCCAGGATTTTCTTATCCACCCGAGGGAGCGCGCCGTTTATGGGGCCCGGTCGAATTGGACCGGATCCTTAGGTTCCGAATGCGCGCACAGTCGAAGTGAGCCCGACCGCCGCGCGACACCTCACTGTGCGGCGGGGCGGCCCGGCGCTCAGAGCCGCCGCATCACCGACACCACCTTGCCCAGCACGACCGCGTTGTCGCCGTCGATCACCGAGTATGCGGCGTTGCGGGGTTCGAGATAGACGTGACCGCTGCGGCGCCGGAAAACCTTCACGGTCGCCTCGCCGTCGATCATCGCCGCCACGATCTCTCCGGAGTGGGCCTCGTCCTGGCGACGGACGACGACGACATCGCCGTCGCAGATCGCGGCGTCGATCATCGATTCCCCGCGTACGCGCAAGCCGAACACGGTGCCGGTGCCGACGAGTTCGCGGGGGAGATCGAGCACCTCGTCGGGATGCTCCTCGGCGAGGATCGGTGTGCCGGCCGCGATGTCGCCGACGACGGGCACCGACACCCTGTTGTCGGACGATCGGCCCGCCGACGATCCGGCGAGGAAGGGTCGCACATCGAGTTGGCGTGCCATCGCGGAGCCACGGCGCAGGAAACCCGCATCCTCGAGGAGTCGCAGATGCTTCGACACCGTCGACGTCGATTTCAGGCCGACCGCATCGGCGATCTGCCGGGTGCTCGGGGCGGAACCGTGGGAGGCCACCCAATCCCTGATGGTCGCCAGAATCAGTTGCTGGCGATGGGGAAGGGCGGAGGCGTCGAGGCCGCCGAACATATCGAGATCGTCGTAACCGGTCACCCGGCGATCCTAGGGGAGTGGGCGGACTCCTGAAACGGGCGATGGTGCGGGACCACGCAGGTGGTGCCGCACCATCATTCGTCGACCGGTGTGGTGGTGCCCTCGGTGAGACTCGAACTCACACTGCACGGGTTTTGAATCCGTTTCCTCTGCCAATTGGGATACGAGGGCGTGCTTGCGGAGACCACTGTAAGGGATCAGGCGTGACGGTCAAACACCGGTACCCTTCAATCGTTCCACCCCTTCGCGGGGGCCGCCAGAGCACGATGGGAAGGGCCGATCATGACAACCGCGCCGCACGACAGCACCGCAACCCCCCGGAGGGTCGTCGTTGCGGAAGACGAGACGCTGATCAGGCTCGACCTGGTGGAAATGCTGCGCGAAGAAGGGTACGACGTCGTCGGGGAGGCGGGCGACGGCCAGCGGGCGGTGGAACTGGCAGAGGAACTCTCGCCCGACCTCGTGATCATGGACGTGAAGATGCCCCGCCGGGACGGGATCGACGCAGCGTCGGAGATCGCGCAGCGCCGCATCGCGCCTGTGGTTATTCTCACAGCCTTCAGCCAGCGCGACCTCGTCGAACGTGCTCGCGACGCCGGAGCGATGGCCTATCTGGTCAAGCCGTTCTCCAAGAGCGACCTCGTTCCCGCGATCGAGGTGGCGGTGAGCCGGTTCGCCGAATTGCGCGAACTCGAACGTGAAGTCGCCGGGCTGTCGGAGCGGTTCGAGGCCCGCAAACTCATCGACCGGGCCAAAGGCCTGCTCATGGCGAAGCACGCGATGACCGAACCGGAGGCGTTCCGCTGGATCCAGCGTGCCGCCATGGACCGCCGGACCACCATGAAGCAGGTCGCCGAGGTCATCGTCGACACGCTCGGTTCCGAAGCGGCCGGCTGACTCCGCTCGTTACGGCCACATCAATTCTCCTGCCCGAAATATAACGGTCGGGTCACAACGATTTCGGCTGTGTTCGAATCGTCACTTCTCCGGCTATGTTTCGACCCACGTCCGGCGCATCAGCCGGGGGGACAGGCGATTGAAGGAGAGTTGGATGGCAAAACGGACCTATGTCCGCGCCGCTGCGGTTCTCGGTGCTGTGACACTCGCACTCGCGGGTTGTAGCTCGGACAGCGACGATTCCACGAGTGGTTCTGCCGAGGGCGGTGGTTCCGCGACCGCCACGACTGTCGACACCGACTGCGAACCCGAACAGGCCACGCCCGGTGCGACCCCGGCGACCGGCCCGCTGAAGATCGGCACCCTGCTCCCCGAGACGGGCAGCCTCGCGTTCCTCGGTCCGCCGGAGGTCGCGGCGGTGCGCCTGGCAGTGGACGAGATCAATGCTGCCGGCGGCGTCCTGAACCAGCCCGTGGAGCTGATCCCGGGCGACTCGGGCGACACCACCACCGATACAGCGAACGCCACCGTCGACCGGGAACTCGCCGCGGGTACCCAGGTGATCATCGGTGCGGCCTCGTCGTCGGTCTCGCTCAAGGTCATCGACAAGATCGCCAGCGCGGGCGTGGTCATGTTCTCTCCTGCCAACACGTCCGATCAGTTCGTGTGTTACGCCGAGGGCGGCATGTACTTCCGTACCGCGCCCACGGACTCCCTGCAGGCGCAGGCACTTGCTCAGCTCATCGCCGAGGACGGCGCTCAGCGCGTCTCGATCCTCGCGCTGAACGATCCGTACGGCACGGGCCTGGCCGAGAACACCGTGACGAACCTCGTCGACGCCGGTATCCCGGAAGACCAGATCCAGAAGATCATCTACGACCCCAACGCGCAGTCCTTCAACGCCGAGGTCGACCAGGTTGCCAACTTCAGTCCTGACGCCGTGGCGCTCATCGGGTTCGAGGAATCGGCCAAGATCATCACGCGTATGCACGAGGTCGGCATCGGCCCGTCCGACGGCATGGCGGTCTTCGGTGTCGACGGGAACATGGGCAACGCGCTCGGCGACAGTGTCGCCGACGGCCTGCTCGCGGGCATGGCGGGTACGACCCCTCTCACCGACACCGGTGAGGCTTTCCAGCAGCGTCTGCTCGAGGTCGACCCCGCGCTGATCGACTTCAACTACGCCGGAGAGTCTTACGACGCAGCTGTCGTGTCGGCGCTCGCCGCCGAGGTGGCCGGCTCCACCGCCGGCGTCGACATCGCGGCGAACATCAACGCGGTCACGAAGGACGGCGAGAAGTGCACGACCTTCCAGCAGTGCAAGGACCTCCTCGCATCGGGACAGGACATCGACTACGACGGCGCGACCGGCGAGCTGTCGTTCGTGGATGCCGGTGAGCCCGGAGTCGGTTCGTACGGCCGTCTCGTCTTCGGACCCGACAACACCTTGACGACCGAGGATTACATCGTCGTGGGTGGCTGACAGACGCAGGAAACATACGACGGGGCCGGTCATCCATCGGATGACCGGCCCCGTCGTATGTTCGGGCGAGCGCGTCAGGGAGTCTTCTTCTCCTTGCTGCCCGCGAGAGTCCCGAGATACAACTCGATGACCTTGGGGTCGTGCATGAGGTTGGACCCGGTGTCGGTGTAGGCGTTACGGCCCTGATCGAGCACGTACCCGCGGTCACAGATCTGCAGACACCGCCGCGCGTTCTGCTCGACCATGATGATCGACACGCCCGCGGCATTGATCTTCTTGCAGCGGATGAACACCTCGTCCTGGAACATCGGCGACAAGCCCGCCGACGGTTCGTCGAGAAGCAGGACCGACGGATCCATCATCAGTGCGCGGCCCATCGCCACCATCTGCCGCTCACCACCGGACAACGCTCCTGCCTTGACCTTGCGGCGTTCCCCGAGAAGGGGGAACAGGGTCGAGACCCGGTCGAACTGCTCACTGAACTGCTTGGGCCGCAGGTAGATTCCCATCTCGAGATTTTCCTCGATGGTCAGCGACGGAAAGACGTTCTGCGTCTGCGGGACGTACCCCACGCCCTTGCGCACGAGGACGTGCGCGGGCTCCGAGGTGATCGATTCGCCCCGGAGCGTGACTTCGCCCCGCCGCACCGGGATCAGGCCGAAGAGCGCTTTGAGCAGAGTGGATTTACCGGCACCGTTCGGGCCGATGATCCCGACGATCTCACCCTCGCGGAGAAAGAAGTTGCAGCCACGCAGGATGTCGACGCCGGGGAAGTAGCCGGCGACGACGTCGTCCGCGCGCACGAGCGCACCCTCGGCCAACCGCGCGTGTTCGCCGGGAGTCGCGGCCGATTCGGCCGGGGTCATGGACCCGGTGGGTGGGGCGTCGCTCATGACTTCTCCTGGGATCCTGGTAGATCGGCGGGGCGTACCGCGTCGGGGTCGGACAGGTCGGCTCCGGACTCGAGAACCTGCGCCTCCGCCTCGGCGAGCACCTCCGCCAACTCCGCGGTCGCGCCGACGGGATTGCCCTCGTCGTCGAATTCGAGTGCCTGGTCGTGGTGGCTGCCGAGATAGGCGTCGACGACCGCATTGTTGTTCGCGAGTTCGTCCGGCGGTGCTTCGGCGATCACCGATCCCTGGGCCATCACCACCACCCAATCGGAGATGTCGCGGATGACATCCATGTCGTGCTCGACGAACACCACGGTCATGCCGTCGTCGCACAGCGATTTGATGTGCCCGAGAAGGCTTTGCGTCAGTGCAGGATTCACGCCGGCCATCGGCTCGTCGAGCATCACGATCGTGGGGTCGGTCATCAGTGCGCGTGCCATCTCGAGCAGTTTGCGCTGTCCGCCGGACAATGACCCGGCGAGATCGTCGGCCTTCTGCTCGAGGTTGAACCGGGCGAGCAGCGCGTGGGCGCGTTCGGTGATGGTGCGTTCCTGCGCGTGCCACGTCCATGGGAGCAGCGCGCCGGCCATCCGCTCACCCGTCTGGTGACGTGCTCCCAGACGGACGTTGTCGAGCACCGTCATCTTCGACAGCGCCTTGGTGAGCTGGAACGTGCGCACGATGCCGTGCCGCGCGACACGGTGCGGAGCCATGCGGCCGAGTGAGTGGCCGTCCATGCTCCACGTTCCGGTATCCGCGTGGTCGAAACCGGTGAGCAGATTGAACAGGGTCGTCTTGCCTGCTCCGTTCGGCCCGATCAGGCCGGTGATGCAGCCGCGCTGGATCTCGAGGTGAGCGACGTCCACGGCTTTGAGCCCACCGAAGGTCCGGGAAACGTCGTCCACGACGAGGATCGGATCAACCTTCGGGCTTCCCGGATCGTGGGGGACATCCGCGAACACGGCGACTCGTTGTTCGCGCGACAGAGGCGTGCGGATGGTGGTGTCAGGCATCGAGTTGTACCTCCCGCTTGCTGCCCAGGATTCCTTGTGGCCTGAACACCATCATCACCGCGATGAGGATGCCCAGGAGGACGAATCGCATCGCCCCGACCTGCTGTTCGGTGAGGGAGATCAGCGGATCGGGTCCGGAGATCGCCTGGCGCAGGAATGCGTCCGGGAGCGTGAGGATGAACCAGAACAGCATCGCCCCGAGGACCGGGCCGAACACGGTGGCCGCGCCGCCGAGGATCAACGCGCCGAACGCGAAGAACGTCTGCGCAGTGGAATAGAAGTCCGGGTTGATGGACTTGGTCTGCAGCGCGTTGAAGATGCCGCCGAGGCCGCCGATCATGCCGCCCAATACGAGAGCCTGCATCTTGTAGACGAACACGTTCTTGCCGAGGGCGCGGGCGGCGTCCTCGTCCTCTCGGACCGCTTTGAGGACGCGTCCCCACGGGCTGTGGGACAGCAGGTAGACGACGCCGCACAGGACGAGCACGAGCGTCCAGCCGACCACCATCGCCCACAGGTCGTCGCCGTAGAAGCGCATCCCGAGCAGGTTGTATTGCTTACCGGAATCGAAGGGGCTCCACGCCGTGAACGGACCTGCGAATCCCCACAGGCCGCGGGTCGACCCGGTGACGGAGTCGGAGGCGGTGGACCGGAACATCAACCGCAGGATCTCGGCTGCGGCAATCGTTGCGATCGCCAGATAGTCGGCTCGGAGACGGAGCGTCGGGATACCGAGCAGGAGGGCGAGCAGCGCAGGGAGTGCGAGCCCGACGAGTACACCCATCCACAGCGGCTGGCCGTAGGTGACCGTCATGATGCCCACTCCGTACCCGCCGAGCAGCGCGAAGCCGATCTGGCCGAAGTTGAGCAGGCCCGCGTAACCGAAGTGGAGGTTGAGGCCGATTGCGAGAAGCGCATAGAAGATGGCCGACGGGCCGATCATCTGCGCGAAGGACACTTGGAGAACAGCGAGGAGGTCCATGTGTCACCCGATCCTTGTTCTGCTGCCGAGGATGCCCTGAGGGCGGATGACCAGAATCACGATGAGTACCAGCAGGCCGCCGATGTACTTCAGGTCGGGATTGATCACCAGTGTGGACAACTGCACGAGCAGCCCGACCACGACGCAGCCGAGTAGCGCGCCGTACGCCGTTCCGAGTCCGCCGAGGATGATTCCGGCGAACATCAGCAGGAGCAGCTTGAAGCCCATCTCCCACTGGACGCGTCCTCCGAGTTCGGAGAGACCGAACAACACACCGCCGAGCGCGGCGAGTCCGCCGCCGAGGCCCCACACGAAGCGGATCACCTTCTCGACGTCGATGCCCGACGACGCGGCGAGATCGCGATTGTCGGCGACCGCGCGCATCGCTTTGCCGATCCGGGTGCGCTGGAGCAGCAAGGCCACCCCGACGAGCACCACCAGGCTGATCACGATGCACGCGAGATTGACCGGGGTGATCGCGAGCGGACCCCACTGGAGCTGACGCTGTGCTTGGTAGTCGCTGTAGGGCTGAGCGCGGTCGGAGAAGAAGATGAGGATCAGGTATCGCAACGCGATGGCGAGACCGATCGACACCACGAGCTGTGCGATCAGGCCGGTGCGCCGCCGCCGTAGGGGAGCCCAGACCAGCGCGTTGTTGAGCCAGCCGATGATGACGCCGACGATGATCGCGAGGATCGTCGCCGGTATCAGGTGGATGCCGAAGCTGACGTTGAAGACCCAGGCCGCGACCGCGCCCAACGTCACCAACTCGCCGTGCGCGAAGTTCGTCAGGCCGGTCGTCCCGAAGATCAGGCTCAGACCGACGCCTGCGATGGCGATGATCAGGCCGAACCGTAAGCCGTCGACAATCGTGCGGATCAGTGTCTCCGCGAACGCCACATTCGATCCGGACCTTGCCTCACCGAACGAGAAGATCACGGTGTTGGGCTGGCCGGCGGCGACATCGCGGGTCACGGTCGACTGCACGGTCACGTCGTCGGGGAGGCTCTCACCGATGACCTCGAAGACGTATGTCCCCGGCGGCACCGCGAGTTCCCACCGGCCACCGTCCGCGGACTCCGTTTCGCCGACGACCTCGCCGGCCGCGTCCGACGCACGGACCGTCACGCCGTCCAGTCGTTCTCCCGCATTGTTGAGCGTGCCGCGAACCGTGACGGCATCGTCCGCAACCGGTGGTGCGTCGGCGGGAGGTGCTGTGGTGCCTGTCGGCGAGGGCTCCGGAGGGTCTTGGGCGGCGGCGGTGCCGGCTCCTATCACTAAGCCGAAAACCGCCGCCAGGAGCAATAGCACGATTTGGAATCCGGACGCCCATCGACGTCTCCGGAGTCTCACCGTAGGGGCCACGCAGGTCCTCCCGAATCAGGTGCAATGTTGTCGAGCGCGACGCCTGGGGCGGTGTCGTGAGTGGGCACTTTAGCGTCTGTAACGGAAATGCACCGACATCCCCGGTTTCCCACGTGTTTCGTTCCCGTATCTCACGAAAACACCTGTGTTTCGGAGCCGGCGACCCCGTGTCACCGCACTTGCGGCTTCGACGGGTGTCGGGGCCGGTCCCTAGACTGAGCGCGTGACCCGTGCATCCTCCTCGACTACGCCCACCGCGGACGCCGACGCCCGCCCGACCCTTCTTCTTCTCGACGGACACTCTCTGGCTTTCCGTGCCTTCTATGCGCTGCCGGCAGAGAACTTCAAGACCCACAGCGGGCAGACCACCAACGCGGTGTACGGGTTCACCTCCATGCTCATCAACCTGCTGCGCGACGAGCAGCCCACGCACGTGGCGGCGGCCTTCGACGTCAGCCGCAAGACCTTCCGGGCAGAGCTGTTCGCCGCCTACAAGGCCCAGCGCAGCGCCGCACCCGACGAGTTCAAGGGTCAGATCGAACTCACCAAGGATGTGCTCGGCGCGATGGGCATTCCCGTGATGGCGATCGAGGGGTACGAAGCCGACGACCTCATCGCCACACTCGCGACGCAGGCCAACGCCCTGGGCTACAAGGTGCTGGTGGTGACCGGCGACCGCGACGCGCTCCAACTCGTCAACGACGACATCACCGTGCTGTATCCACGTCGCGGGGTCTCCGACCTGACTCGCTTCACCCCCGAGGCGGTCGAGGAGAAGTACGGCCTGACACCGGCGCAGTATCCCGACTTCGCGGCGTTGCGCGGTGATCCGAGCGACAATCTGCCGGGCATCCCGGGCGTGGGGGAGAAGACCGCCGCGAAGTGGATCAGGGAGTACGGCAGCCTCAGCGGTCTCGTCGACAGGGTCGACGAGGTGCGTGGCAAGACGGGCGACGCGCTCCGCGAGAACCTGTCCAACGTCCTGCTCAACCGGCAGCTCACCGAGATGGTGCGCGACGTGGCGCTGCCCTACTCTCCGGATCAGCTCGCGCTCGCGCCCTGGGATCGCGACCGCATCCACCGCTTGTTCGACGACCTCGAGTTCCGGGTGCTGCGAGATCGCCTCTTCGAGACGCTCGCCTCGTCCGCGCCCGAAGCCGAAGAGGGTTTCGAGGTGCGCGGCGGGATCGTCGAGCCCGGCGCGCTCGGCGACTGGCTCGCCACGCACGCTGTGGCGGGCCACCGCCACGGATTGTCGGTGGTCGGATCCGGAACGCCGTACGGCGGCGAGGCCACTGCTGTGGCGATCGCGGCAGCCGACGGTGAAGGCGCCTACGTCACGACGATCGCTCTCACTCCCGAGGACGACGCCGCGCTCGCCGCGTGGCTCGCCGACCCGGCCGTCGAAAAGGCTTTGCACGAAGCGAAATCGGCGATCCACGCCTTGCGTGGCAGAGGCTGGACACTCGCGGGCCTCACCAGCGACACCGCGCTCGCCGCGTACCTCGTCCGGCCGGGACAGCGCAGCTTCAAGCTCGACGACCTGTCGTTGCGTTACCTCAAGCGGGAACTGCGGGCGGAAAGCAACGGCGACGGTCAGTTGTCCCTGCTCGACGATGCAGACGCCGTCGACGAGGAGGCCGCACAGACTCAGATCCTCGCTGCCCGCGCGGTGGTCGACCTGGCCACGGCGCTCGACGCCGAACTGGCCGACATCGAGTCGGTGGCGTTGCTGTCCGAGATGGAACTGCCGCTGCTCGAAGTGCTGGCAGACATCGAGGCCACCGGCATCGCCGTGGATGCGGACCACCTGCACGACCTTCAGTCCGGTTTCGCCGCCGACGTCGCCGCCGCCGCGAATGCCGCATACGAGGTCATCGGAAAGCAGATCAATCTCGGCTCGCCGAAGCAGTTGCAGGTCGTGCTGTTCGACGAACTGGACATGCCGAAGACGAAGAAGACCAAGACCGGGTACACCACCGACGCGGACGCACTGCAGGGCCTGTTCGACAAGACCGGCCACCCGTTCCTCGAACATCTTCTCGCACACCGTGAGTCGACCAAGATGAAGACGACGGTCGACGGGCTCATCAAATCGGTGGCCGACGACGGCAGGATCCACACCACGTTCAACCAGACGGTCGCGGCAACCGGCCGGCTGTCGTCGACCGAGCCGAACCTGCAGAACATCCCCGTACGAACCGATGCGGGACGGCAGATCCGCGAGGGTTTCGTCGTCGGCAACGGCTTCGACATGCTCCTCACCGCCGACTACAGCCAGATCGAGATGCGCATCATGGCGCACCTCTCGGGCGACGAAGGACTGATCGAAGCCTTCCGCACCGGGGAAGATCTCCACACGTTCGTCGCGTCGCGGGCGTTCGGGGTGCCGCTCGAGGAGGTCACTCCGGAATTGCGACGCCGGGTCAAGGCCATGTCCTACGGTTTGGCCTACGGGCTGAGCGCCTATGGTCTCGCGCAACAGCTCAAGATCTCCGCGGACGAGGCGCGTGCGCAGATGGAGGCGTACTTCACCCGGTTCGGTGGGGTGCGCGACTACCTCCACAATGTGGTCGAGGAGGCCCGCAAGGTCGGTTACACCTCGACGCTGTACGGGCGACGCCGCTACCTGCCGGACCTCAACAGCGACAATCGTCAACGCCGGGAGGTGGCCGAGCGCGCGGCGCTGAATGCCCCGATTCAGGGCACGGCTGCCGACATCATCAAGGTGGCCATGATCGATGTGCAGCGCGCGCTGCGGGCCGCGGGCCCGCGGGCCCGGATGCTGCTCCAGGTGCACGACGAACTCGTTCTCGAGGTCGTCGACGAGGAACGCGAGCAGGTCGAGGCGATCGTGCGGGAGAAGATGGACTCCGTGATCGACTTGTCGGTGCCGCTCGATGTCTCGGTCGGCTACGGCCGCAGCTGGGACGCCGCCGCCCACTGACGCGCCGCACCCACCGGATACCGGACAACGACGACAACGTCCTCCCTACCCGCGAGGGTGGGGAGGACGTTGTCGTGACGGGGAGGTACGGCCTTGAGGGACCGTGGTCCGTGTCGGTCAGTTCTGGGCGTTCTGCGCTTCCGCGATCTGCTTGCGCACATCTTCCATATCGAGTGCCTTGACCTGGCTCACGAGATCGGAGAGGGCAGCCGGGGGAAGGGCACCGGCCTGGTTGTAGACGAGAATGCCTTCCCGGAAGGCCATGATCGTCGGGATCGACCTGATGTTCGCCGCTGCCGCGATGCCCTGCTCGGCCTCGGTGTCGACTTTGGCGTGCACCACGTCGGGGTGCTCCTCGGACGATGCCTCGAAGGTCGGGGCGAACTGCTTGCACGGGCCGCACCAATCGGCCCAGAAGTCGACGAGCACGATGTCGTTACTGGTGACGACCTCATCGAAGTTCTGCTGCGTGAGAGCTTGGGTTGCCACGGAAATCCTTTCGTCGGCGTATCGACGGTTCCAACATCCGGACGTCTCGTTTTCTTCCCGCCACGCTACGCGAGTGGTTCCGCCCGTGCGGCGTGCTCGGCCCGCCGATCGGGCCCGGTGGTCAGGACACCGGTACCGCTTCGGCTGCTCGGAACGCACGCCGATAAGCCTGGGGCGTGGTCTGCCGAAGCCGCAGGAAATGCTGCCGGAGCACCGCGGCGGTACCGAACCCGACGCGGTCCGCCACCACGTCGACCGGGAGGTCGCTGTGCTCGAGAAGTCGCTGGGCAGCGAGAACGCGCTGGTCGCGCAACCACCGTGCCGGAGTGGTGCCGGTCTCGGCGGCGAAACGCCGCGCGAAGGTCCGCGGCGACATGTGCACCCGCGCGGCGAGCGCCGGAACGGGCAGGTCGAGGCCCAGATTCTCGGTCATCCAGTCGAGGAGCGGGGCCAGAGCCTCGGATTCGCATTCCGGCAGCGGCATCGCGACGTACTGCGCTTGGCCGCCGTCGCGGTGCGGGGGAACGACCATGCGCCGGGCGATGGAGTTGGCGACGTGGGAGCCCTGCACCGTGCGCACGATGTGCAGGCACAGATCGATGCCGGCTGCGGTGCCCGCGCTGGTGAGCACCGAGCCGTCGTCGACGTAGAGGACGTTCGGGTCGACCCGTGCCTCGGGGTACATCCGGGCGAGTCGCTCGGCATGTCGCCAGTGGGTCGTGCAGCGTCGACCGTCGAGAAGCCCCGCCGCACCCAGGAGGAACGCTCCGGTGCACAGGCTCGCAACGCGGGCACCGCGGTCGACTGCCGCGCGGAGACGCTCGAACAGCGGTTCGAGTTCGGATGCGTCGGCACCCTTCCCGCAGAGGAAGGACGGATCGTCGAGGGAGGCCATGTCCGTGCCCCCGGCGGGAAGCACCACCAGATCGGCTTCGTCGATCTTCGTCAGGTCGTAGGGCGCGTCGACCGTGAACCCGAAGCGGGTCCGGGACGGAGTCGGGCTCCCGGCGATCAGCGAGAAATCGTAGGTGGGCAGGCCGTCGTCGGATCGGTCGAATCCGAAGACCTCGCACGCGACACCGAGTTCGAACATCTCGGTCCGGGGCAGCACCGGGACCACCACTGTCTCGAGTTTGTCGGCCATGACGTCAGTCTGCACCCTGGGTGGCAGGAAAGCGAGTAATCATGTCTTTTCTGCCACTGTTGTGGCGGGTGGACGACGGCGACGCTGGTAACCATGATCTCGCTACTGCTTCTGTTCCTGGCCGTGTTGCTGGTCCTGGACGTGCTCGCGCTCCTCGGGAGGACGCCCGATACCCACTTGGAGACAACGCAATTCGGCGACTACACGTTCTGAGCACCCTCCGGGTACGCGGTCAGACCAGACGCCATTCGCGCTTGGCTGCGCCGTCCCACCGGCGGATCCCGGCACTCGTCCCGCTCAGGTCGCGGCCTCCGATGTGTGCCGCGACGAGGGCCGCTCCGATGCGATCGGCGGGGACCCGCCGGGCCAGCGTCACGTGCGGGGTCCACTCGCCGGGCCGGATGTGTGCCGATATCCCGGGGCACGCTTCCAGTAGTTCGTACACCCGCGCATGCAGATCGAGGAGCGCGGACGACGGTACGACCAGGCGCGCGAGGGTCGCGGGCCGGTCGCCGAACACGACGGCACCCCCGAGTCGCACAGGCAGGGGAGTGTCGGTGAGGGTCGCGCGTACGGCGTCC
Organism: Rhodococcus sp. 7Tela_A2; assembly: GCF_049311045.1. Taxonomy (NCBI): domain Bacteria; kingdom Bacillati; phylum Actinomycetota; class Actinomycetes; order Mycobacteriales; family Nocardiaceae; genus Rhodococcus; species Rhodococcus sp. 7Tela_A2. The sequence continues at coordinate 15,881 of NZ_JAXION010000077.1, forward strand.
TCGACCTCGGCCGGGATCTCGGCCGAGACGAACAGGGTCACGTGCGGGCGATTGGTCGGGGAGCGGACACGGCCCTGACTGTCGATTCCCCCGTCGAGCATGCGTGTCCACTCGTCACGCACCGCCGCGTCGAGGCGGTCGTCGAGCAGCAGTTCCACCGACTGCACCATGGTGAGCAATGATGACCGGGTGACCGACCAGACCGCAACGCCCCGCGACGCGACACGACCGGCAGCGCTCCCCGGAACAGGTCCACACCGCATCGGCCTTCTCGAAGGCGACGGCATCGGCCACGAGATCGTCCCGGCAACGCGGGAGGTCGTGGATGCGGCGGTCGCCGCGGCCGGAGGAATCGGGGTGGAGTGGGTCCCGCTGCCGATCGGGGCCGAGGCGATCGACACGCACGGCACGCCCTTGCCCGAGGAGACGCTCGACGCGCTCGAGGGCCTAGACGCGTGGATCCTGGGTCCGCACGACAGTGCGTCGTACCCGGAGCCGTACCGGAGACAACTGACTCCCGGCGGACGCATCCGCAAGCACTTCGACCTCTATGCCAACATCCGGCCCGCGCGCACACTCGCCGGCGTGCGGGCGGTCTCACCGGCGATGGACCTGGTGGTCGTCCGTGAGAACACGGAGGGCTTCTACGCGGACCGCAACATGGCGGTCGGAAGCGGTGAATTCATGCCGACCCCCGACGTCGCCCTTGCCGTGGGTGTCGTCACACGGGCTGCGTGTGAGCGGATCGCCCGGACCGCGTTCGACCTCGCGTCGAAGCGCCGCGGCCGCGTCACCATCGTCCACAAGGCAAATGTGCTGTCGATGACCACGGGACTGTTCCGGGACGTGTGCCGCGAAGTAGGCCGCGACTATCCGAGCGTGCAGGTCGACGACGCCCACGTCGACGCGATGGCAGCGCTGCTGGTCCGGCACGGCGACCGGTACGACGTCATCGTGACCGAAAACATGTTCGGCGACATCCTCTCCGATCTGACCGCCGAGTTGTCGGGTTCGCTCGGCACCGCGGCGTCGGTCAACGCCTCGGGCACCAGAACGATGGCGCAGGCGTCACACGGTGCCGCGCCCGACATCGCCGGTCTCGGCCGGGCCAATCCCATCGCGCTGATATCTTCTGCGGCAATGCTTCTCGACCGGATCGGCGACACATCCGATCCTTCCTTCGCCGCAGCTGCGCGCAGGATCGACGCTGCCGTGGACGCGACGGTCGGCTCCGGAATCGCCACCGCCGACCTCGGCGGCACGGCGTCGACCGCCGAGTTCACCGATGCCCTGATCGCGCGCGTGCGCGACCTCTGACCCCGGAGCGATCGGCGCGGGATTCGGCCGCACGGGCACCGGAGTGGATACTGTTTCTCTGTGAAAGAAGCAGTGCGCACCCACGGCAGGGGGCACACCGGCGACACACATCCCACCGAAAGCACCGGACATTCCGGACGCAAGGCGAGCGGAACGCGCCGCGGTCGAGGCATCGCGGCAGCGTGTGTATCCCTGTTCGCGGTGCTGTGTGTCACGACGGGGTGTGTCGTCAACTCGGAATCGACCGTGCCCGCGGGCGACCGCGTCCGCGCCGAACGCGTCGACAGCATCGCGTCCCAGCTTCCCGACTGGGCCTCCGACCCCGACCTCCAGATCGGCGTCAACGTGCCCTACGCCCCGAACGAGTTCCGGGACGACGACGGCACGATCGTCGGCTTCGGTGTCGAACTCGTGCAGGCGCTCGGCGACGTGCTGGGCGTGCAGACAGTCTTCAACGAGGCCGACTTCGACCGGATCATCCCGGCGGTGCAGGCCCGCACCTTCGATCTGGGTTCCTCGTCGTTCACCGACACGCTGGAACGTGAGGAAACGGTCGACTTCGTGACCTACTACAACGCCGGGGTGCAGTGGGCACAACGGACCGGCGAGCACGTCGATCCCGACAACGCCTGCGGGATGCGTGTCGCGGTGCAGACCAACACGGTCGAGGACATCGAAGAAATCCCCGCGAAGAACGAGGCGTGTGTCGCCGCAGGGCTCCCGCCGATCGACAAGGTCAAGTACGACAGCCAGGACGAAGCGGCGAACGCGCTCATCCTCGGACGCGTCGACGCCCTGTCCGCCGACTCACCGGTCACCGCGTACGTCATCGCCCGCAGCGAGGACCGACTCGAGGCGGCGGGACCGCTGTTCGACGCGGCGCCGTACGGCTTCGTCGTCGCGAAGGGATCACCGCTGGGCCCCGTACTGCAACAGGGCGTCCAGTACCTCATCGACACCGGTGTCTACGCCGAGATCCTCGAGCGCTGGAACATGTCGGTCGGGGCGATCACCACGTCGCAGATCAATGCGGCAACGAGCTGAGAGGGAACCGATGAGCGAGCACACGCATCCGAGCGGTGCGCCTGCGACCGAACCGGAACCGATCCAGGCGGTTCCTCTCCGGCACCCCGGACGCTGGATCTCCGGGGCACTGGTGCTGATCGGGCTGGGCCTGTTCCTGTGGGGCGCGGCCACCAACGAGGCCTACCGCTGGGATGTGTACGGCCAGTACCTCTTCGACAGCCGCATCACCGCAGCCGCGTGGAAGACGGTGCAGTTGACGGCACTCGCGATGCTGATCGCGGTGCTGCTCGGTGTCCTCCTCGCCGTGATGCGACTGTCGCCGAACCCGGTGCTCAAGTCGGTGTCGTGGCTGTATCTCTGGGTCTTCCGTGGCACCCCGGTCTACGTGCAACTCGTCCTCTGGGGCCTGTTTCCCTCGATCTACAAGCAGATCGATCTCGGCATCCCGTTCGTGCACCAGTTCGTCCACATCGACGTCCAAGGGCTCAACGCTGCATTCCTGTTCGCCGTCGTCGGTCTCGCCCTCAACGAAGCCGCCTATATGGCGGAGATCGTGCGCGCCGGCATCGGATCGGTTCCGGAAGGGCAGGTCGAGGCGTCGACCGCGCTCGGGATGTCATGGTCCCAGACCATCCGGCGCACCGTGCTGCCCCAGGCCATGCGGGTGATCATCCCGCCGACGGGCAACGAACTGATCAGCATGCTCAAGACCACCTCGCTCGTGGCGGCGGTGCCCTACAGCCTCGAGTTGTACGGCCGAGCGCGAGACATCTCGGGCGCGAACTTCCAGCCCATCCCGCTGCTGCTCGTCGCCGCGACCTGGTATCTCGCCATCACCAGCGTGCTGATGGTGGGCCAATACTTCATCGAACGGCACTACTCGAAGGGGCTGAGCCGCCAGTTGACGAACCGCCAGTTGCAGGCCCTCGCCGACGCACAGGACACGCCGGCCGCCGCGCCGAAGACCCCGAAGCACCCCGGAGGTGGGCTCGCATGACCTCGACCGAAACGCCGATGGTTCGCGCGGACCGCGTGTGCAAGAACTTCGGGGCCGTCAAGGTGCTCAAAGGCATCTCTCTCGAGGTGGGACGCGGTCAGGTCGCATGCATGATCGGCCCGTCCGGGTCCGGCAAGTCCACCTTCCTGCGGTGCATCAACCACCTCGAACGCGTCGACGCCGGGCGCCTCTATGTCGACGGTGACCTCGTCGGTTACGCCGAACGCGGTTCCAAGCTCCACGAGCTTTCGCCCAAGGTCGCCGCCCGGCAGCGCCGCGAGATCGGCATGGTCTTCCAGCACTTCAATCTGTTCCCGCACCGCACGGCGCTCGAGAACATCATCGAGGCTCCGATGCTGGTGAAGAAGGTCAAGCGCGCGGAGGCGGTGGAGCGTGCGCGTGAACTCCTTGCCCGCGTGGGCCTGTCCGACAAGGCCGACGCGTACCCGGCGCAGTTGTCGGGTGGCCAGCAGCAGCGCGTCGCCATTGCCCGTGCCCTCGCGATGGACCCCAAGCTCATGCTCTTCGACGAGCCCACCTCGGCGCTCGATCCGGAACTGGTGGGTGAGGTCCTCGCCGTGATGCGGGATCTCGCTGCCGGCGGAATGACGATGGTCGTGGTCACCCACGAGATGGGTTTCGCGCGCGAGGTCGCCGACGAACTCGTGTTCATGGACGGCGGTGTCGTCGTCGAAGCCGGCAATCCGCGTGAGGTGCTGTCGAACCCGCAGCACGAGCGCACCCGCGGGTTCCTGTCACGCCTGCTGTAGCTGGGCCGGCGCCCGGGTCAGTGCCGTTTGCGGCTGCAGAAGATCGCGGTGCCCGGGAAGTACTCGCCGCGCAACGGGCTCCACTGTCCCCACTCGCGGTCGAGATGCTCGGGCCACTCGGGTTCGATGATGTCGTACACCTCGAGTCCTGCGCCGACGAGTTCGCGCACCCGGTCGCCGATGGTGCGGTGGTGTTCGACGTAGGTGGCGGTGCCGGCGTCGTCGAGTTCTACATAGGGCGTGCGATCGAAGTAGGGGAACATCGCGACCAGTCCCTTTTCGGTCGGGTCGTCCGGGAAGATCCACCGCATCGGGTGATTGACGGAGAACACCCAGCGGCCTCCCGGTCGCAGCACCCTCGCGACCTCCCGCATGACCTGCGCCGAATCCGCGACGAAGGGCACGGCCCCGAAGGCCGAACACACCACGTCGAAGCTCCCGTCCGCGAACGGGAGATTCTCGGCGCCGGCCTGCACGAGCGGAACGCGACGCTCCGGGGGTGTGTCCGTGGCGTCCATCGCGGCCAGGCCGCGCTCGAGCATCGCCATCGAGATGTCGAGTCCGACGGGGTGTGCGCCGTGCTCGGCCAGCCACCGCGCGCACGGAGCGGACCCGCAACCGATCTCGAGCACATCCCGCCCCGCGATGTCGCCGAGCAGATGGACGTCGCCCTCGTGGAGTCCTTCGGGGCACCAGACGAACTCACCGGCGGCCGAGTCGACGCCGAGGAACTCGCCGTGCGTGCGGTGGTAGTCCTCGGCGTCGGCGTCCCACCACGCCCGGCTTGCGCGCTCGCTGTCGCGGGAGCCGAGCCGGAGGCGCCCGACCTTGGCGGTGCCGAGGAGCGCGTTCGCGGATGCGTGCCGTTCCTCGGGTGACAGCTGGGACTGGTGAGGTGCTGTGCCGGAGGAGTTTTCGGGGCTGGGCATGGATCCGAGCGTAAAGGTCTCGCGGGGGCGGGCACGCGGGTGG
>NZ_JAXION010000078.1:0-20706 GCF_049311045.1 Rhodococcus sp. 7Tela_A2
TCGGTCTGTACGACAACGCGATCTTCCATACGCTGATCCGCTCCCTGGAGTGGGACGACGAGATCGATCGCTGGCAGATCCGCACGAACCGATCACCGACGACATCGAGGTGGTCGTCCTCGGCGGTGGGTTCTGCGGTCTCATCGCGGCACATCGTCTTCAGCAGGCCGGCGTCACCGACTTCCGCATCGTCGAACTGGGCGGCGACTTCGGTGGCGTCTGGTACTGGAATCGCTACCCCGGCATCCAGATCGACTCGGATGCCTATTGCTATCTCCCCCTGCTCGAGGAAACCGGTTACATGCCGAAGGAGAAGTACTCGAAGGGGGACGAATGCTTCGAACACGCCCAGCGCATCGGTAAGCACTTCGGTCTGTACGACAACGCGATCTTCCATACGCTGATCCGCTCCCTGGAGTGGGACGACGAGATCGATCGCTGGCAGATCCGCACGAACCGGGGCGACGAGATCCGTGCTCGCTTCGTCGTCATGGCACAAGGTCCCTACAACCGCCCGAAGCTTCCGGGCATCCCCGGGATCACCGACTTCAAGGGCCACACGTTCCACACCGCCCGCTGGGATTACGACTACACCGGTGGCGACCTGCACGGCGGGCTCGACAAGCTTGCCGACAAGAAGATCGCCATCATCGGCACCGGGTCGAGCGGCGTCCAGGCGATCCCGCATCTGGCGCGCGGTGCGAAGCACCTGACCGTGTTCCAGCGGACCCCGTCCTACATCTTCGAGCGGGCCAACTACCCGACCGACCCCGAATGGGTGGAGAGCCTCGAACCGGGCTGGCGCGCGGCGCGGCAGCGCAACTTCCACAATGCTGCCTTCGCGTTCTACAACCCGGGCGAGCCCGACCTGATCTGCGACGGGTGGACCGAGGTCGCCCGCAACATGGCGGCCAAGCTCAACGAGACCAACGGCTGGGCCGCGCTGGCGGATCCGGCGAAGTTCATGGAACTGAAGGAGATCGAGGACTACCGGGCGATGGAGCGCCTCCGTCGCCGGGTGGACGAGATCGTCGAAGACCCCGAGACAGCCGAGAAACTGAAGCCGTACTACCGCAACATGTGCAAGCGGCCGGTCTTCAACGACGAGTACCTTCCGACGTTCAACCGCCCGAACGTCACCCTCGTCGACGTGTCGGAAACCAAGGGTGTCGAACGGATCACCGAGAAGGGCATCGTCGTCGACGGTGTCGAGCACGAGTTCGACTGCATCGTCTTCGCGAGCGGATTCGAGATCACCACCGCGCTCGAGCGCCAGTTCGATATCGCGCCGTTCGCGGGCCGCGACGGCACTTCCCTCTACGACCACTGGGGTAAGGGTTTCCGCACGCTGCACGGCATCATGGCGCACGGGTTCCCGAACCACTTCGCGACCGGGTTCGTCCAGGGCGGTGTCACCGCGTCGACCACCCTCATGTTCGAGCAGCAGGCCGACCACATCGCCTACATCATCAAGGAAGCGCAGACCCGCGGCGCCACCGTCGTCGAGCCCACAGCCGAGGCGGAGGAGGACTGGATTCAGACCGTCCGGACGTACTCGGTGGACAACAGCACCTTCACGACGGAATGCACTCCCGGCTACTACAACAGCGAGGGTGAGCCGAACGGCCGTTCGTTCCTCGGCGATCCCTTCTGGGGCGGCTTCTACGAACTCACCGAGCTTCTCGAAAACTGGCGTAGCACAGGAAAACTGGAGGGCCTGGTGCTCGAGAAGTGACACGCGCACCCTACCCCCACATCGCGACGACGCGAGGAGTGTCCGATGCCTGACCTGCGGTTCGACGGCCGCGTCGCCGTGATCACCGGCGCCGGCCGCGGGCTGGGGCGCGACTATGCGCTCCTGCTCGCATCCCTGGGTGCCAAGGTCGTCGTCGACGACCCGGGCGCAGCCATCAGCGGAGAGGACGTGGACTCCGGTCCGGCCGAAGAAGTGGTCCGGGAGATCCGGGCGGCCGGCGGCGAGGCCGTCGCCTGCACCGAGTCCGTCGCGACCGCCGAAGGTGGCCGGGCGATCGTCCAGGCCGCGCTGGACAACTACGGACGCATCGACATCCTCGTCCACAACGCGGGCAACAATCGCTACGCGTCGCTGTCGGAGATGTCGTACGAGGACTTCGACGCGGTTCTCGACGTTCACCTGCGCGGGGCGTTCCACGTCGTCCGTCCGGCCTTCCCGCTCATGTGTGACGCCGGATACGGGCGGATCGTGCTGACCTCGTCCATCGGGGGCATCTACGGCAACGCGAACGTCGCCAACTACGCGGCGTCGAAAGCCGGGATGATCGGGCTGTCCAACGTGGCCGCGATCGAAGGCGCTGCGCACGGCGTGAAGTCCAACGTCATCATTCCGGCAGCTCTGACGAGGCTGGCCGACGGGCTCGACACCTCGTCGTACCCCCCGATGGGACCGGAACTCGCCGCACCGGTCGTCGGGTGGCTCGCCCACGAGTCCTGCTCGGTCACCGGCGAAATGTTCGCCGCGATCGCCGGACGGGTGGCGAAGGTGTTCGTCGCCGAAACCCCCGGCGTGTACCGGCCGTCCTGGTCGATCGACGAGGTCGCGGACAACATCGACGCCATCCGGAACACGGATGATCCGTGGATTCTGCCGGCCGTCTCCGGTCACGTCGACCACATCACCAAAAGCTTTGCGATAGCCATGGAGGGCAGTACGCATGTCGGTTAAGGTTTACGAGCGCATTTTGGATCTCTTCGAAGCCGAGGGCATCAACACCCTGTTCGGCATTCCCGATCCGAACTTCGTTCATCTCTTCCATCTCGCGGAGGAGCGCGGCTGGAACGTCGTTGCGCCCCACCACGAAGAGTCCGCCGGCTTCATGGCCGAAGCCGTCTCCCGTATGACGGGCAAGGCCGCGTTGTGCATCGGCACGCTCGGGCCGGGACTGGCGAACCTCGCAGGCGCCATCATGTGCGCCAAGGTCGAGAACTCCCCCGTCATCTTCCTCGGCGGGCAGCGGGCGCGGATCACCGAGCAGCGTGTCCGGCGCGGACGCATCCAGTTCGTGCAGCAGATGGCACTGGTCGAGAACTCCGTGAAGTACAGCGCGAGCATCGAATACGCCGAGCAGACGGACGAGATCATCCGCGAGGGTCTGCGCAAAGCACTCTCCGGCACCCCCGGTCCCGTGTACATCGAGTACCCGCAGCACGTCATCCAGGAAGAACTCGACGTTCCTCCGGTCCTCCCGCCCGAGGCCTACCGCCTCGTCGGGCAGACCGCCGGCGCGGACCTCGTCGCCAAGGCTGCCGAATTGATCGGTGCTGCACAGCAACCCGTTCTCCTCGTCGGTCACGGTGTCCACACCTCGCGCGCGGGCGCGTCGGTGAAGGCACTCGCAGACCTGATGGCCTGCCCGGTGATCCAGACCTCCGGCGGCACCTCCTACATCGAAGGACTCGAGGACCGGACCTTCCCGTACGGCTTCTCTGCCGCCGCGATCGACGCGGTCGTCAAGTCCGACCTGTGCCTGGCCATCGGCACCGAACTCGGTGAGCCGGTGCACTTCGGTCGCGGACGGCACTGGGTCGCGAACGAGGCGAACCGTCACTGGATCCTCGTCGAACAGGACCCCTCGGCCATCGGAGTGAACCGCCCGATCGATGTTCCGCTGGTCGGCGACCTGCGAGCGATCGTGCCCCAGCTCGTCGACGCACTGAAGGACAGCCCGCGCAGCCCGTCGCCTGAACTCGAAGACTGGATCAAGCAGGACGCCGACCAGCTGGCGGAACTTGCGGAGACCGCGCCGTCCGGCATGTCCCCCGTGCACCCGGCCCGCCTGATCGTCGAGGCCACCAAGGCGTTCCCGGAAGACGGCATCATGGTCCGTGACGGTGGCGCCACCACCATCTTCGGCTGGACGTACTCACAGGCGAAGCCGCACGACGTGATGTGGAACCAGAACTTCGGCCATCTCGGCACCGGTCTCCCCTACGCCGTGGGTGCGGGCGTCGCCGCCGGAGGCAAGCGGCCGATGATGCTCATCACCGGCGACTCGTCGTTCCAGTTCCACATCGCCGAACTGGAAACGGCTGCGCGCCTCGGTCTCCCGCTGGTCTGCGTCGTCGCGGTCGACTACGCATGGGGCCTGGAAGTCGGTGTCTACAAGCGCACCTACGGTCAGGGCTCGCTCGAGACCGGTGTCCATTGGAGCAAGGACACCCGCTTCGACAAGGTCGCCGAAGGATTCGGATGCTACGGCGAGTACGTCGAGCGCGACGAAGACATCGCGCCCGCGATCAAACGCGCGTACGCCAGCGGCAAGCCGGGCGTCATCCACGTGGCGGTCGATCCCAAGGCCAACTCGGAGGAAATGCCGAGCTACGACGAGTTCCGTACCTGGTACGCCGAAGGTCAGCAGTGACAGCGCCTTTCCGGAGTCCGGCAGTGACATCCGGGTCGAACAACACGAGAGAATCGGGCAAACATGCGTGAGTACCGGAAGTTCTATATCGACGGGCAGTGGACCGATCCTGCGCAGTCGGAAACCTTCGAGGTCGTCAATCCGGCCACCGAGGAGGTCGCGGGGATCGTCGCACTCGGTTCCGCCGCGGACGTCGACAAAGCGGTCGGAGCCGCTCGTCGCGCGTTTCCCGGTTGGTCCGGGACGAGCCGCGAGCAGCGACTGGGCGTGCTCCGCAACATCCTCGACGTCTACCAGCAGCGGATGGGCGATCTCGCGGCCGCACTGACCGAGGAGATGGGTGCTCCGAAGGCGCTGGCGGGTGGCTTCCAGGTGAACCTGGGACTCGGGCACCTGACCACCGCGATCGACGTGCTCGAGCACTTCACGTTCGAGGAACAGCGTGGCGGCACTCTCATCGCGAAAGAGCCCATCGGTGTCTGCGGCCTGATCACGCCGTGGAACTGGCCGCTCAACCAGATCGCGGTGAAGGTGTTCCCCGCCTTGGCCACCGGCTGCACCATGGTGCTCAAGCCGTCGGAGCAGTCACCCTTCAGCGCACAGGTCTTCGCGGAGATCCTGGACGCTGCGGGCGTCCCCGCGGGCGTGTTCAACCTGGTCCAGGGTGACGGCGCCGGCGTCGGCCGGGCGATCTCCGGCCATCCGGATATCGACATGGTGTCGTTCACCGGTTCGACGCGCGCCGGAGTCGACATCACCGCCGCCGCGGCGGTCGGCGTCAAGCGTGTGACGCAGGAACTCGGCGGCAAGGGCCCGAACATCGTTCTCGACGACGCCGACTTCGCCTCGAACGTCGGAGCGGGCGTCGCGACCATGATGGTCAACTCCGGCCAGACCTGCAGTGCCGGGTCGCGCATGCTCGTTCCCAGCGAGCGCATGGCCGAAGCCATCGACGTGGCAGCGCAGACGCTGTCGCAGATCACCGTCGGCGACCCCGAGGGCGATTTCTCGATCGGGCCGGTGGTGTCCGCGGCACAGTTCGACAAGATCCAGTCGCTGATCCAGAAGGGCATCGACGAGGGCGCGACTCTCGTCGGCGGCGGTGTCGGGCGTCCGGACGGACTGAGCGTCGGGTATTACGTGCAGCCCACCGTCTTCGCGGACGTCAAGAACGACATGACCATCGCACGCGAAGAGATCTTCGGGCCCGTGCTCACGATCCTCGGATACGACAGCATCGATCACGCCGTCGACATCGCCAACGACACCGAGTACGGCCTCGCCGCATTCGTGGCCGGTGCGGACCTCGAGCAGGCCCGGAGTGTCGCGCGCCGAATCCGCGCAGGCAACATCACCATCAACGGCGCATTCGATTTCGGTGCTCCGTTCGGTGGTTACAAGAAGAGCGGGAACGGGCGTGAGTGGGGCGAATTCGGCTTCCACGACTACCTCGAGATCAAGGCCGTGATCGGCTACGCGGCCGAGGACGACGCGGAGTGAGCGATGACCCCGACCTCGGCGTGCTTCTCGCACACCATCGGGTCCGTGCGTGCGTCGTCGGGCTCGCGCGCGGCGAGGACCGCCGGGACGGTGAGTCCGTCCGCGCCGCGTTCTGGCCGGACGCGACCGTGGATTTCGGCATCTTCGCGGGGTCGTTCGACGACTACCTCGCATGGGTCGTCCCGGGGTCGCCCGCCGTTCCGGTGACACAGCATCTGCTCGGTCAGACCCACATCGAACCGGCCGGTGATGCGTTGCTCGCCGAAACCCATGTCGTCGCCTACCACCGCGTCGACACGGGGACCGAGGAAAGAGACACCGTCCTCGGCGGCCGCTACCTCGATCGATTCGAGCAGCGCGACGGGCAGTGGCGGATCGCGGAACGCACGATGCTCTACGACTGGTTCCGCGACGACGGCGTCTCGGTCGACTGGTCGCAGGGCGTCATGGGCACGCCGTTCAGCGACGACCGGTTCACAGGCAAGGCCGCCGGAGATCACAGCGAAGCGTTCTTCGCCGCCGGCGACCTCGCCACACGCAAGTAACCCGCTACAGCGGTAAGGAGTTCGAATGGGTGCGTTGTCGGGCAAGGTCGCTGTGGTCACCGGCGCCAGCCGCGGTATCGGCAAGGGGATCGCGCTGGCACTGGCGGAACAGGGCGCCACCGTCTATGTCAGTGGCCGCACGAATACGCCCGGCACGCACCCACTCCCCGGCACCATCGGGGAGACCGCGTCCGAGTGTGATCGCCGAGGCGGCCGGGGCGTCGCCGTCCAGGTGGACCACGCGGACGACGATCAGGTTGCCTCCCTCTTCGAGCGTGTCGGCAACGAACAGGGCCGCCTCGACATCCTCGTCAACAATGCGTTCTCGCTTCCCGACGATCTGACGGACCCCGCTCCCTTCTGGGAGAAGCCGTTGTCGAACTGGGAGATGGTGGATGTAGGGGTGCGGTCGAACTTCGTCGCCGCCCGGCACGCCGCGAAACTGATGGTTCCGCAAAGATCCGGGCTCATCGTGGCGGTGTCCGGCTATACCGGCGTGGCCTACACCTACGGCGTCGTCTTCGGGACGGCCAAGTCCGCGGTGGACCGCATGGCGCGCGACATGGCGGTCGAACTACAACCCCACGACGTGGCCTCGGTCTCGCTCTGGCAGGGCCTGACCTTCACCGAACGCGCGGAACGCAATCTCGCCGCCATCCCCGGGTTGACGGCGGGGTCGGCGACCCGCCCGGAAAACGGTTGCTCACCGGAGTTTCCGGGCCGGGTGATCGGGGCTCTTGCGAACGATCCGGACGTGATGACCCGATCCGGCGGCACCTTCATCACTGCCGAACTCGCGCAGCATTACGGCATCGTCGATATCGACGGGAGAACGATTCCGTCTCTCCGGGCGACGCGCGGTGAACCCCTCTGGTCGCCGATCGCCGACGCCCACACCTCCTCCCCCCGAATGCAACGGAGCGCACCATGACCACGCCGGTGACAGGACTTTCCCCGGACAGGATCGCCAGACTCGAGTCGATCCTCGATCGCCAGGACATTCTCGATACGCTCACGCGTTTCAGCCGGGCGATGGATCGCTTCGACCGCGATCTCTTCCTCTCGGCCTTCCACCCCGACGCGATCATCGCCGCGGGAAGCTTCGTCGGCGGACCGGTGGACCTGTACGACTGGTCCACCGACATGCACGCCCGGGGCCAGAAGGCCACCCACCACAATCTGCTCAATCACACGTGCGATATCGACGGCGACACCGCACACACCGAGACCTACTACCTGTTCGCCGCCCGGAACCTCGACGACAGCAACTGGGTTGCCGGCGGACGCTACATCGACCGGCTGGAACGCCGCGACGGCCAGTGGCGTATCGCTCTGCGCACCAACGCGATCGAGTGGTCGGGAATGGTTCCGTCGATGGAGATCCCGTTCGCCGACGTGCCCGGTATCCACGACAACGGCGCACCGTCCCGGAGTACGAGCGACCCGTCGTACACCCGCCCGCTGACCAACGTCCGGGAGCCGAACGTCCCGGGCTGACAGCAGGACCCGACACTGCCGACGGCACCTGCCCGCGAACCCATGATCACAAGCGAGGAATGACGGATGCGCACACTCACCATAGAAAAGCTGAGCGAGAACGTCGGGGCCGAGATCCTCGACGTCGACGTCGACCGACTGCTCCACGACGAGGACTTACCCGGGGCGTGCCTGGACGCACTCGAGCAGTACGGCGTCCTGCTGTTCCGCGAACTGCACGTCGACGACGACGCCCAAGTGGCGTTCGGCCGCAAGCTCGGTCCCCTGCGCGCATTCCCCGACGTGCCTCCGGCCGCGGAGGAAGTGATGGAGGTCAGTTTCGACCCTGCCAACGCGAATGCGGAATATCTTGCCTCCAACGTCTTCTGGCACATCGACGGCCTGAGCGACGACGTTGCCGCGAAGGCGACGATGCTGAGTGCTCGAATCATTCCCGCCGACGGCGGCGAGACCGAGTTCGCCAGCACGTACGCGGCCTACGACGCGTTGACCGACGACGAGAAGGAGGGATTCGCCGATCTTCACGCCGTCTACACCTTCGAAGCCATCCAGCGCCGGTCCTATCCGAACCCGACGCAGGCGCAGCTGGACGAGTGGGCCTCGCGCCCTCCACGGGAGCACCCCCTGGTCTGGGAACACGATTCCGGGCGCCGCTCGCTGGTGATCGGGGCGTTCGCATCGCACATCGTGGGGATGGACTTCGACGAGGGGCGGGCGTTGCTCGAGGATCTCGAGAAGCGTGCAACGACCCCGGATCGGGTGTATCGACACACCTGGTCGGTCGGTGACCTGGTCGTCTGGGACAACCACGGCCTGCTGCACCGAGCCTGCGCGTTCGACAGGTCGCAGCCGCGCGTGATGCACCGCTCGACCATCGCCGGACGGGAGCCGATCAAATGAGCAACCGCATCGCGATAGTGACCGGCGGAGGTTCCGGTATCGGCCGGGCGATCGGGCTGCGTCTCGCGTCCGACGGGAACATGGTGGCGATCTTCGACCTCGACGGCGATGCCGCAGCCGCGACGGCCGACACGATCGTCGAGGCCGGAGGAAAAGCACTCGGTGTGCAGGTCGATGTCACCGACCGAGCGAACATCGACGCCGGTGTCGCCGAGGTGCGTTCCCGCCTGGGCCGGCCCACCGTTCTCGTGAACAACGCCGGGCTCTCCCTCGACTCTCCCTTCCTCGACATCACCGCGGAGTTGTGGCAGAAGTCGCTGGCGGTCAACCTCACCGGCACATTCGACTGCTGCCAGGCCGTGCTTCCCGACATGCTCGACGAAGGCTGGGGCCGCATCGTCAACATCTCGTCCTCGAGTTTCCACAGCGGCTCCCCCGGGCTTGCGGGCTACGTGTCCGCCAAGTCGGGTGTCGTCGGACTGACGAAGGTGCTGGCCCTGGAATTCGGCAAGCACGGTGTCACCGTCAACACGATTCCGCCCGGTTTCATCGACACACCCATGTTGCGCCGCACGGTCGAGAAGGGATTCGTCGACCTCGATCAGCAAACCGCGAAGACGCCCGTCGGGCGGATCGGGCAGCCCGAGGACATCGCGGCGACCTGCGCGTTCCTCGTCAGCGAGGAGGCCGGCTACATCACCGGCCAGGTCATCGGCGTCAACGGCGGACGCAACACCTGATCGCGCTCTGCCGAGCACGCATCTTCCCGACGAAAGGACACCGAGCACGATGGTCCGGATTTCTCCCGCTCCCCAAGAGGATTGGACAGAGGAGATTGCAGCGTACGTCACCGGGTTCCGTTCGGCCGTCGCGAGCAACGTGCCCGAAGAAGACCGGCAGCCGGGAACCAACCTGCTCGGCACGCTGGCCCGCCACCCGTCGCTGGCGATGGCGTTTCTGAGCTTCAACCGGCATTTGCTGGCGCAGTCCACGCTGTCGATCCGGCAGCGGGAACTGATGGTTCTCCGAGTCGCCACGCTTCGCCACTCCGACTACGAATGGGCCCAGCACGTCATCCTCGCGGATCGTGCCGGCATCACGGCCGACGAGATCACCGGCATCGCCGAAGGCCCCGCAGCGCCGGGATGGTCCGACATCGACCGCGCACTGCTGGCGGCGACCGACGAATTGATCGGCGAGGGCGCGGTGTCCGACGAGACGTGGCGCGTGCTCTCCGGCGAGTTCGGGGAGCAGCAACTGATGGACATCGTGTTCACGGTCGGGTGTTACGCGATGCTGGCGACCGCGTTGCGCTCGTTCGACGTGCAGCCCGAACCCGGCCTGGTGCCGTACCTACCCGAACACACACTCGCCGCCCGATCTCTCACTTCCCGCGACTGATTCGAGAAAGTGGCACACCCATGAAGAAGCTCCACATCGGTGCGATCGCAGCAGTGGCCGCACTCACCGTGTCGGCGTGCGGATCGAGCGGCGGCGACGCGTCCGGAGACGCCGCCGCACCCACCGGCGCCCCCATCGTCATCGGCGCGCAGGCACCCATCAAAGGTGCAACCGCGTACCCGCAGACCGCCTACGGGCTCGAAGCCGGCGTCCACTACGTGAACGAGGTGCTCGGAGGCATCAACGGCCGTCCACTCGAAGTGGATGTGTGCGGTGGTGACGGCAGTCCCGAAACGTCCATCAACTGTGCCAACGGCTTCGTCTCGAAGAATGTGCCGCTCGTGATCGACGCGGTGGATCAGAGCATGGGGGCCGCGGTACCGATCCTCGGTTCGGCGGGCATCCCCATCATCGGAACGCTCGCCGGATCGTTCGTCGCCGATGCCGCCGAATACGGGCAGGCGTTCTACTTCACCGGCCCGGTGTCGTTCGCGGCGCTCGCCAGCATGTCGGCGCTCGACACCATGGGGAAGACGACAGCGTCGCTCGCGGTCAACGAATCCCCCACCTCCCATGCCTACGTCGACGATCTGATCATGCCGATTGCCGACGGGATGGGGATCGATGTCAGCGTGCAGTACCCCCCGGCATCGGGCGCGAATCTGAATGTCGTTGCCGCGACACAGCTTGCGGACAACCCCGACATGGCCGGTGTGATCGCTCTACCGGAAGACGGCTGCACCAGCCTGTTCCAGGCCTTGCGCCGGCAAGGCTACGAGGACACCATCCTCGCGGGGTCGTGTTCCCAGTTCATCGACGAGATGGGGACCGACGCCGCCGGTATCGTCACACAGCCGCGGTTGTGGGTGCCGCTGGCCAAGGAGTCGGCGCCCGCCGAGGTGCAGGAACAACTCGACATCTTCGCCGACGCGATGGACGCGGTCGGTTACGGGAACGAACTGTCGTCGCGGTCGATCTACACGTTCGCCGCGATCGTCAACATCGCCCAGATCCTGTCCGACCACGGCGGAGAGATCACCGCGGGCACGGTCACGGACGCGTTCAAGGCAGTGAAGGACTTCCCGTCGTTCGCAGGACCCACGGTGACGTGCGACGGGCAGCAATGGCCCGGGGTCGCCACCACCTGCAACGCGCAGGCCATCTTCTTCGAGGTGCAGGAGGACGGGACTCTCCGCTCGGTGGACGAGAACGGATACATCGACCTCGATCCGTCACTGATGCCCGCGTCCTGACGATCACGACATGACGACCGAGACATGACGACCGAGACGCGCCGGAGTACACCATGAGCACCTACCTGCAGTTCATCGTCCTGGGGTTCGGCCTCGCAGCGGTGTACATCGGGCTGTCGGGCGGCCTCCTGCTCGTCTACCGGTCGACCGGCATCATCAACTTCGCCCAGGGCGCGACCGCGATGTGGGGCGCGTACGTCTTCGCGCAGTTGCGCCGCGACGGAACACTGGTTCTGCCGATCGGAAGCCTGGAGTTCGACGAGAAACCGTCCACCCCGGTGGCGCTGGCCATCGGGCTGCTCATGGCACTGCTCCTCGGCCTTCTCACGCACTACCTGGTGTTCCGGCCCGTCCGGCGCGCACCGGCACTCGCGCAGGTGGTCGTCTCGGTCGCACTGATGCTCACCATCCAGGCGCTGGTGGTGCTTCGGTTCGGCCCGAACAACATTCCGATCGAGGCGATCGTCCCGGACGGCTCCCTCGACGTCTTCGGCACCACCGTCTCGTCCGCCGAGTTGGTGATGGCGGGGATTATGGTGGCGCTCTCCGCACTGATCTGGGCATACTTCCGCTTCACGCGGGCCGGTGCGGCTACCCGGGCGGCCGCCGAGAACGAGCGGGGCGCGACGCTCATGGGATTCTCGGCGGACCGCCTCGCCGCACTCGCGATGGTGATGGCGTCGTTCGTCAGCACGATGGGTGTCGTCCTGGGCGCGAGCTTGACCGGGTTGAATCCTCTCAATTACTCGCTGCTCGTGGTGCCCGCTCTCGCGGTGCTCCTCGTCGCCCGGATGGAGTCCGTCGCGACGATCGTGATCGCCTCGCTCGCCCTGGGAGCATTCCAATCGGTGCTCAACCTGCTCACCGGTGTGAACTGGTGGCCGGTGTGGGCGCAATCCGGCGTCGACCAGGTTGTGCCGTTCCTCGTGATCATCGTGATCCTCTTCGCGTTCGGCGGACGGATACCGTCCCGCGGTTCGCTCCAGACGGTCAAACTGCCCGATGTGCGGATTCCGCGCTTCCGGCCGATCCCCGCCGCCGTCGTGGTCGTCGCGACCGGGGTCCTGCTGGCGGTCACCTCCGGCACGTACCGTTTCGGGTTGACCTATTCGATCATCCTGATGCTCCTGGCCCTGTCGTACGTGGTGATCACCGGTTACCTCGGCCAGATCTCGTTGGCGCAGGCGGCATTCGCCGGAGCGGCAGGATTCATGCTGTCGAAGGTGACCACCGGCTGGGGTCTACCGTTCCCGGTAGCACTGGTGTTCTGCTCGCTCGTCGCGGCGGGGCTGGGAATGCTGGTCGCGCTGCCCGCCTTCAGAATCCGGGGCGCGCAACTCGCGATCGTCACCATCGCGGCCGCCCTGGCCATCGAGCGGTTCGTCTTCAACAACTACAGCCTGACCCCTCCGTCGGGAAATCCCATCGCCAACCCCACGCTGTTCGGACTGAATCTCGGTGTGCGCGAGGGCAGCGACATCGCGCGTCTGTCGTTCTCCCTCACCGTCCTGGTCGTCGCAGCCCTGGTCGTCTGGGGATTCATCCGGCTCGCATCCGGCGACACGGGCCGGACGTTTCTGGCAGTACGCGCCAATGAGCGCGCCGCCGCCGCGAGCGGCATCAACGTGCGGCTGACCAAGCTCGTCGGGTTCGGTCTCTCCGCCTTCATCGCCGGTGTCGCCGGGTGCCTCATCGGGTACAGCGCAGGCCAGCTGTCGGCAGAGTCCTTCACGGTCTTCGTGGGATTGCAGGTGCTTGCGGTCGCGTACCTGGGCGGCATCACCTCGGTCGGCGGCGCGATGATCGCCGGCGTGATCGGGCCACTGGGGATCGTCTACGTGTTGCTGCACAACGTGTTCGATTTCGGTGACTACTACGCCCTGATCTCCGGACTGGCGCTGATCGCCACCGCGATCGTCAATCCCGTCGGGGTGGCGGGAGAAGCATCCCGGATCGCCGATCTGGTCCGCTCCCGCCGATCGCGACCACCGGCCCCACCCGGGATCGACTCCGCCCCGAACGCCGACGACAGAAAGGTTGCGGTGAGTGATGCCGGATGAGAAACCGGCGCGGCTGTCCGCGCGTAACGTGACCGTGGCCTACGGAGGCGTCGTCGCCAACGACGACGTGTCGCTGACGGTCGGCTCCGGGGAGATCGTCGGACTGATCGGGCCGAACGGTGCCGGCAAGACCACGTTCGTCGACGCAGTCACGGGCTTCACCGAGCACTCCGGCGAGATCACACTCGGCGACACACGGCTCGACGGACGTGCTCCGCATCTGCGCAGACGCGCCGGACTGTCCCGCACATGGCAATCCGGTGAGCTTTTCGGCAACCTCACCGTCGCGCAGAATGTCGTCGCCGCCCTGCGTCCCGGCGGACCGTCGACGCTGTGGCGGGATCTGTTCGGCCGCCGGAAGACCGGCACGGACGAACTCGTGGCCTCGACGCTGCATGCGGTGGGCCTCGGCGATCTCGGGGAGACCACGGCGCGCGATCTCACCCTCGGACAACAGAAACTCGTCGGCGTCGCACGTGCACTCGTCGGGAACTGCCGCCTGCTGCTGCTCGACGAGCCCGCCGCGGGCCTCGACAGCCAGGAGAGCCTCGACTTCGCCGAGCGTATCCGTGCCGTGGCGCGCGGCGGTCCGGGAGTGCTGCTCATCGACCACGACATGTCGCTGATTCTCGGTGTGTGCGACCGCATCTACGTCATGGAGTTCGGGAAGGTGATCTTCTCGGGCACACCGGAAGAGGCGAGAAAGGATCCTGCTGTGATCGCTGCGTATCTCGGCACACCGATGGAGACCACTCATGGCTGACGTGGTGCTCACCGCCGAATCCATGACGTCCGGTTACAACGGCGTCGCCGCGGTCTCCGACGTGAACCTGACCGTCTCCGCCGGTGAGGTCGTCTCGATCCTCGGATCCAACGGCGCGGGCAAAACGACGACTCTGTTGACACTCGCGGGACTGCTTCCGGTGATGGGCGGTGCGGTCACCGCCCTCGGTGCCCCGGTCGACCACCGCAGGCCCTACCGGATGGCGCGGCGCGGTATCCGACTCGTTCCCGACGACCGCGGCCTCTTCTCGACCATGACGGTGCGCGACCACTTCCGGCTCGCCCGCAGTACAGCCGACCGTGCCCGGGAAGAACTCGTTCTCGACAGGTTTCCGGCTCTTGCCCGATTGCAGTCGCGCACAGTCGGTCTCCTGTCCGGCGGTGAACAGCAGATGCTCGCGATCGCGGTGGCGCTACTCGCGGAACCGCGGATCCTCATGGTCGACGAGATGAGCCTCGGGCTGGCACCGCTCGTCGTGGAACAGATGCTGCCCGCCATCCGGGACCTGGCTCGCGACGAGAACATCGCCGTCGTGCTGGTGGAGCAGCACGTCGAACTCGCTCTCGCCGTGTCGGACCGCGCGATCGTGCTCGGGCACGGCCGCGTCGTCCTCGAGGGCAGCGCGGCGGAACTGCTGGCCGACCGGGATCGTCTCGAGGCAGCGTACTTCGGCGCCGGCGACAGCGAGGCGAAGCAGGATCGCGCAGTCTGAGCCGGCTCAGTCCGAGGTGGACCGGGTCGCCACGTCACCGAAGTAGCGGGCGAGGAACAGCGCCGTGGACGTCGCGCCGACAGCCACCGCGCCGTATTCGCGTGCCGTCCCGGTGAATCCGCGCAGCAGCGCACCACCGATCACGACGTTGACGGCACCCCAGACGATGTTCTCGGTGGGAGACGAAAGTCCTACGCCCGGCGGATCCGCGAACGGCGTGGGGAATCGTTCGCCGGTGACACCGCGAACCGAATGCGGAACGGCGTTGGTCAGAAACGCTCCGGCTGCCGCGCACGCGAGAGTGCCGGCCACACCACGGACATCTACCATCGGAACCCCCCCGGTGACCTGTGCATGCGGCCGATCGTACGGGAGCGGCGGATTCACGCCCGCTACACGATCCCGGTACCGGCCGTCGGCAGCCCCGTTCTCAGCCTTCGGCGGCGAGCTGGCCACACGCCGCGGCAATTTCCTGGCCGCGGGTGTCACGCACCGTGCAGGAGACGCCCTGGGCCTGTACGCGCCGCACGAACTCGCGTTCGACGTGCTTGGGGCTTGCGTCCCACTCGCTACCCGGCGTCGGGTTGAGCGGAATCAGATTGACGTGCACCAGCGCGCCGAGTGCCTTGTGCAGCTTCTTGCCCAGCAGGTCGGCACGCCACGGCTGATCGTTCACATCGCGGATCAACGCGTACTCGATGGAAACCCGGCGCCCGGTCTTGTCGGCGTAGTAGCGCGCGGCGTCGAGCACCTCCTTCACCGACCAGCGGTTGTTCACGGGTACGAGGGTGTCGCGCAGTTCGTCGTCGGGGGTGTGCAGCGACACGGCGAGCGTCACGCTCAGCCCCTCGTCGGCGAGCTTGCGGATCGCGGGCGCCAAGCCGACCGTCGAGACAGTGACCGAACGCTGGGACAAACCGAGACCGTCGGGTGCCGGCGAGGTGATACGACGGACCGCAGCGACGACCCGCTTGTAGTTCGCGAGCGGTTCGCCCATGCCCATGAACACGACGTTGGACAGTCGCCCCGGCCCGCCGGCTACGTCACCGTCGCGAAGCGCGGCCGCGGCCGCACGCACCTGGTCGACGATCTCCGCGGTCGTCAGGTTGCGGTCGAGACCGCCCTGGCCGGTCGCGCAGAAGGGGCACGCCATCCCGCATCCGGCCTGGCTCGAGATGCAGAGTGTCGCGCGGTCGGGGTAGCGCATCAGCACACTTTCGAGGAGTGTGCCGTCGTGGGCGCGCCACAGCGTCTTGCGGGTCTCGCCCTTGTCGCAGGCGATGTGCTTGACCGCGGTGAGCAGAGGGGGGAACAGGGCCGTGCCCACCGTGTCCCGCACCGTTGCGGGCAGGTCGGTCATCTTGGCCGGGTCCGCCTCGAGACGCCCGTAGTACTGGCGAGCGAGTTGGTCGGCGCGAAACGCCGGCAGACCCAGCTCCCGCACCGCCTCACGTCGCTGCTCGGAATCGAGGTCGGCGAGGTGTCGCGGCGGCATGCCGCGCTTGGGTGCGTCGAATACCAGGGGCAGAGAAGAAGCCATAATGATCCATTCTCCCATGAACCGGAGCGGCCCGGACTCGCCGTTGCTGTGATGCTCGCCTATCGGCAGGGGGACCATGGCTCTATGGCCACCAGCATCGCTCCGGAACTCGCCCGATCGTGGCTACTGGTGCCCGGCACCGCACCGGAAAAATTCGACGCCGCGGCCGCGTCGCCCGCCGACGCGATCGTTCTGGACCTCGAAGATGCGGTTCCGGCCGCGAGCAAGGCCGACGCCCGCGCCGCCGTGGCGCACTGGATCAGCGACGGCAGTTCTGCGTGGGTGCGCATCAACGACACCAGCACCCCGCACTGGGCCGACGACCTCGCAGCTCTGAGCGCGATCCCGCATCTCGCCGGAGTCATGCTCGCGAAGACCGAAAGCGGCCAGCAGGTCGATGCCACCGCCGACGCGATGCCCGACGGCACCCGGATCCTGGTGCTCATCGAATCGGCGACCGGTCTCGAGGCCGCGCCCGAGATCGCCCGGGCCGACGGCACGTTCCGCCTCGTCTTCGGCAGCGGTGACTTCCGGCGCGACACCGGTATGAGCGATTCGCCGCTGGCCCTGGCCTACCCGCGGTCGCGTCTGGTGATCACCAGTCGCGCCGCGCGCCTGCCCGGGCCCGTCGACGGTCCGTCGCTGAGCGCCGACCCGGCGGCGCTGCGGCAGGATGCCGAGCACACACGCTCGATGGGCATGACCGGAAAGCTCTGTATGACGCCGGAGCGGACGCCGTATGTCAACGCGGCGTTGAGTCCCAGCGCCGAGGACGTCGCATGGGCACGCCGGGTGATCGACGAACTGGGCGAGGACGGCCACGGTGTGCACGACGGCAGCGACCTGCCCACACTGGCGAAAGCGAAGAAGATCACCGAACTCGCGAGGGCATTCCACGTCGGCGTGTCGCGCTGACGGGCACGACGCGGTCCGGCTCAGCGTATTTCGACGCCTGCCGGTTTGCGACGGACGTGGAGGCGATAGCGCACGGTCAGTGTCGTGCCGGGTGTTTCCCTGATCGCCCGGGATGCCACCTCCGGGCCGAATTCGATACCCAGCACGCGTTCGAGGGCCGCACGGTCCGGAAACGCCCATTCCGTGTCGACGCGTCGCAGGTCGAATCCCTGGGCGCGGAAGAACGCTTCGACGGCCGGAGGGTCGTAGTGCGGGAGGTCGGCGCGCATCCACTCTCCGTACGGATGGGCGGTCGCGTCGAGATCGACGACGGCGAGCGCTCCCCCGGGCCGCAGCACCCGCATGGCCTCGAGGATTCCGGCCCCGCATCCGGGGCCGAAGAAGTACGCGGTGCGGGCGTGAACGAGGTCGGTGGAGGCGTCCGGCAACGGCAGAGACGCGGCGGATCCTCGCAGAACCCGGACGGTCGACAGATCCTCGACCCGGCGCCGTGCCGCCGCCACGAGCGGCGGGTGGGGTTCCACACCGGTCACCGTGCGCGCCGCACGGGCGAACATCGGCAGATGGTAGCCGCTGCCGCATCCCACGTCGACGACATCACGGCCGGTCCAGTCGACCGACTCCCGCAGCGCCGCATAAACGGCGCCGCGGGTGTCCTGGGCCCGGTTCTCCTCTTCGTAGACCGCGGGCCAGTGCCAGATGTTGGGGCTCGCTATCACGCCCCGGTCGCGGCCGCTGTTGCCGACAGCCACTAGATGAAGGCGGTGAGGATCAGCCAGGTGACGAATGCGGACGGCAGGATCGAATCCAGCCGATCCATGATGCCGCCGTGGCCCGGCAGGAGTGTGCCCATGTCCTTGATGCCGAGTTCCCGCTTGACCTGGGATTCGATCAGGTCACCGGCCGTGGCCGTGAAGACCAGGACCACGCCGAGGACGGCACCGACCCACCACGGGCCGTCGAGCAGGAAGGTGACGGCGAGGATTCCCACGGCCACACAGGCGACCAGCGAACCTCCGAATCCTTCCCAGGACTTCTTCGGGCTGATCGCCGGGGCCATCGTGTGCTTACCGAACAGCACGCCCGCCGCGTAACCACCGATATCGGACGCCACGCACACCAGCATCAGGCAGAAGACGCGGGCGGCACCCTGATCTTCGAGGACCATCAATGTCGCGAACGAGGCGAGCAACGGCAACCACGCCGCGGTGAACACCGCTACCGCGGTGTCCCGGAGATAGTTGTGCGGCTGCGCCGCCAAGCCGCGGTCGAACAGTCGCCACAACATGGTGACCACCACGGTGCCCGCGAAGGCACCGAGTACGCCGGTGGTGCCGTACGGCCACCCCAGCCAGATGATCGCCTGCCCACCGAGCAGGAGAGGCACGCGGGGAACCGACACGTCGGCTTCGCGGAGGCGCTTGGTGACCTCCCACGTTGCTATGGCGATCGCCGCCGCGACCACCCCAAGCCAGGCAGTCGGGGCGAACAGCAGAATTACGATGACAAGACCGCCGAGCCCGGACCCCACCGCGATCGCGGCAGGGAGGTCTCGACCGGCACGGGAGGCCGGTTTCGCGGGTGCGGTACCGGATGTCGAGTCCGAGACTGCGGGGGTGGTACCGGCGTCGCCTTCGGCACCGAGTGGAAGCTGCGGGGTTGAAGACCCGTCGGCTCTGCCCACCGTCAGACCTCCATCAACTCGGCTTCCTTGTGCTTGATCAGTTCGTCGATCTGCGCCACGTACTTGGCCGTGGTCTTGTCGAGTTCCTTCTCCGCGCGGTTGACTTCGTCCTCGCCGGCTTCGCCGTCCTTCTGGATGCGGCCGAGTTCTTCCATCGCCTTGCGCCGGACGTTGCGCACGGCAACCTTCGCGTCCTCGCCTTTCGACTTGGACTGCTTGACGAGTTCGCGGCGACGTTCCTCGGTGAGCTGCGGCACCGAGATACGGATGATGTGCCCGTCGTTGCTCGGGTTCACGCCGAGATCGGAGTTGCGGATCGCGGTTTCGATCGCGCCGAGCTGTGACTGCTCGTACGGCTTGACGATGACCATGCGTGCCTCCGGCACACTGATGCTGGCAATCTGCGTGACGGGCGTCGGCGAGCCGTAGTAGTCCACCACGATGCGGTTGAACATGCCGGGATTCGCGCGTCCGGTGCGGATGCCCCCGAGCTCGTCCTTGGCCACCGTGACGGCCTTGTCCATCTTCTCCTCGGCTTCGAAGAGGGCTTCATCGATCACGGCAGTTCCTCCATGTTCCGTTGTCCGTTCATGACCGTACGAGCGTTCCGATCTTCTCACCGTTGACGGCCCGGGCGATATTGCCCTTGGTCAGCAGGTTGAAGACCATGATCGGCATGGAGTTGTCCATGCACAGGCTGAAAGCGGTCGCGTCCGCGACCTTGAGGTCCTTCTCGATGACCTCGCGGTGGGTGATCTCCTCGAACATCACCGCATCGGGAACCACCCGCGGATCGGCCGAATAGACGCCGTCGACGGCTTTCGCCATCAGCACGACATCGGCCCCGATCTCGAGCGCGCGCTGCGCGGCGGTGGTGTCGGTCGAGAAGTACGGCATGCCCATGCCCGCACCGAAGATGACGACGCGGCCCTTCTCGAGGTGCCGGCGGGCGCGAAGCGGGAGATACGGCTCGGCGACCTGCCCCATCGTGATGGCGGTCTGCACGCGGGTGTCGATACCCTGCTTCTCCAGGAAATCCTGCAGCGCAAGGGAATTCATGACCGTGCCGAGCATGCCCATGTAGTCGGAGCGAGCGCGTTCGAGCCCGCGCTGTTGCAGTTCCGCGCCGCGGAAGAAGTTTCCGCCGCCGATCACCACGGCAACTTCCACACCGCTGCGCACGACCTCGGCAATCTGCTCTGCCACCGTGGTCACGACGTCGGGATCCAGCCCCACCTTGCCGGTGCCGCCGCCGAACATCTCGCCGCCGAGCTTGAGGAGCACCCGGCGGAAACCGGGCCGTTCGTGGGCGTGTTCGGACATGACTCTCCTCTGGTTGCGCATGAATCGGCCCTTTCATCCTGCCTCATCGACCCGGTGGAACCGAGACCGGGCGCGAGACGACACGCTGTGTTGTGACCGTTCGCGCGGCGGCGGACCGCCCGTACGGCGGCCGTGCGCGTGCCGGTGGGCGTGCCCTGACACACCTCGACCCCGCCGGCGGCACCCGCGGGG